>JANXVQ010000407.1 GCA_025351545.1 Spirosoma sp. | reverse complement strand
GAGTACATTATCGAAGCCTGCCGGGCTACCGATGCTTTCTTATTGCATGTGTCAACCGATTTTATTTTCGACGGTGCAGATGGCCCTTACGACGAAACCGCCGAAGCAAATCCAATTAGTTTCTACGGCTGGAGCAAGCAGGCGGGTGAACTGGCCGTTCGAAATTCAGGCCGTTCGAGTACCCCAATCCGGTGGGCCATTGCCCGAACGGTATTAGTGTATGGTATCGCTCATGATATGAGCCGTAGCAATATTATTTTGTGGGTAAAAAAATCGCTCGAAGACGGTAAGAATATCAAGGTTGTAACCGATCAGTGGCGCAGTCCGACGCTTGCCGAAGATTTGGCAATGGGCTGCTATCTCATTGCTGATCAGGAGGCTGAAGGTATTTTCAATATCTCGGGAAAGGAAGTTATAACGCCTTACGAGATGGCCATTCAAACGGCAGATTATTTTGGTCTCGATAAATCACTGATTGCCCAGGCCGATGCATCGACGTTTACTCAGGTGGCCCGGCGTCCTCCGCGCACAGGTTTTATTCTGGATAAGGCCCGAACGGTTTTAGGATACGAACCGCATAGCTTTGCCGAAGGCATTGCCGTACTGGCCGGGCAACTTAACTAAACAGTATGCAGAAGTTAGGTGAAAATTTACGGCGTGATGTGTTCCGGGGTATGACCAGTAACGAGGTCATACTCTACTATAAAACTAGCCTTTGAGCCCTTGATTCTGCACCTGAAAGTGAAACCCGGTAGTCGAATAGATCAGCTGTTTTACGATGCGGCTGGTCTACTAAATGCTAAAATCAAGGCTCCGGCTCAGGATGGGAAAGCGAATGCGTACTTAATTGAATTTCTGGCGAAACAATTGGGTATTGCCAAATCGAACGTAACACTTGTGGCCGGATTTACAAATCCACATAAGCGGATCGAAGTTGACATAACGGAGGATGTTTTCGAGCGCTTCCGGGGAAAAATCGCCAGTCAAAATGAATTATCATTTCCTGGAAAAATTTAATTACAGTAGAGGTGGCTATCTGCTGAGAGTTTGTATTAATTCGAGATTTGTAGCATAATTAACTTTATGTAAAGAGATAAATAACAGAATTTGGATAGGTCAACACAAAAGAACTATAGCGGAATTGTTATACCTAGGTTATTAAATAGGTAGTAATTTCTGATAGCTACCATCCGCATTAAAAATAATAATCAAGCTACCTCCATTACCGCCCTGGATTCGTCGTGCTCCACTTTTCATCTTGTGATTCGTAAAAGGCATTACATTGTCAGTCCAGCGACTTTTTATACTAGGACGAATGTAAACGCGGTCACCAATAATTTGCGCTAAACATTGGTTTAAAGCGTCCTTATCGCCTGTCGATTCTTTGCTCATTCCTCTTGAGTCAGCATCGAAAACTAAGATAACATCCCCATTGAAAGAGGCAAACCGATTGGGAGGGTTATCCTTATAGGTATCGTCAATACTGGGTAAGAGCAACCAGCATACTTTACCCTCTTCATTTTGGTATTCTCTCAGCAGAACGATTCCTTTATCATTTTTCCAAGAGTTATTTTGCATACATCTGCTGATGAATTCGGTTAGAATTTGCCGCTTTGTTTGGTTTGTATCAAGTTTAACTTGTTTTATCTCAGTGCATGGAGGGGGGTAACCCGTCTGTGCATTGGTAAAGGGAATTAGCAGCCCAACATTTAGGAGAATACTGCACCATATTATGACCCGTTTCATACCAGTGAAGTTGTTACATAAGTGGCACTATGTCAGGCCTGTAGAGCCATAAATGGCCTTAGGCATAGATACCCACTCCACAAACAACTATGCGAAGAAAGGTGAACGGCTGGAGTAGGCAGGAACTGGTAAAACGCTTAGATCACGCCAACTGGCTCTTCAACCTTTTTCGCGGCTTCCCGACGTGGAATGTAACGCCGGAAGAAACTGCTGATTTTCATTTGTAATACGCCAAAAACGGCTTCTTTGAAAATCTTGGAAGACATTTTGGAAACGCCCCGTGTGCGGTCGGTAAAAATAATGGGGACTTCCTGAATGCGAAATCCGTATTTCCAGCACGTAAATTTCATTTCAATCTGGAAGGCATAACCCACAAATTTGATAGGATTATGCAGGATTACTTCCAGTACTTCGGCCCGGTAGCAAACGAATCCGGCAGTCGGGTCCATGATTGACATACCCGTGACAAAACGAACGTAAACGCCTGCAAAATAGGACATTAATACCCGGCCCATCGGCCAGTTGACCACATTAACCCCCCGGATGTAACGCGAACCAACGGCAACGTCGGCACGCGGTGCGCCAGCCCGGTCGGATTCAGTATTGGAGCAGGCGTTATACAGTTTAATCAGGTCGTCGGGGTTGTGCGAAAAATCGGCATCCATTTCAAACAGATACTGATAACCACGGGATAACGCCCACTTAAACCCGTCGATATAAGCGGTGCCTAAGCCTAGTTTACCACGGCGTTCGAGCAGGTGAAGCCGGGCGGTTGAACTGCGAGATGAAGACCCGGCAGTTAGAAATTCGTCTTGTAAATCACGGACACGCTGAGCGGTACCATCGGGCGAGCCGTCGTCCACAATAAGGACATCGAAGGGATCTGGCAGGCTAAAGACCTTTCGGATGATAGCTTCGATGTTCTCGATTTCATTATAGGTTGGAATAACGACTAAGCGCTCTTTCACAAGTTATTGAGTAGGTTAGTAATGTGTTTCTAGTACAACAGCAAAGTACTCCTTTTTTGTCTAAGAAAATCATTAAAAATTTTTAATATATGGTTTAATTGCCAGCTGGACGGCCAATTTTTTCGCTTTGCCAATACAGTCTGACAGAGACACCCCTCCATACCAATTGGCGCATACAAATAGCTGATCGGTTTCGGCATCTTTAATGGGCTGTTTTACGGCAACGATGTTCGTATCATACTGAGGAATAGATCGTTCCCATCGGTAAAGGGATTGGAAAACTGGCTTGACGGCTGTGATGCCAAAGCCGTCTGTCAGTTCCTGATGAACCCTATTTGCCACTACGCTATCGGGTAGCAATGCGTTGCTGGCTCCCGCCTGACCACCCACAAAGGTCGTGAAAAGTACTTCATCTTCTGGGCAACGGCCGTCAAAAATTGAACTGCTCCAGATATGTCCAGCGGCAAAACGACCTTCAATTTTTGGGTTTAATCCGCCAAATCCATTAAGTGGATGCCGGACATCAGCGCGTTTATAAACCGAATGAACAGCCGTCATGGGCGGATACGTGATGTTGAGAAGCGCACCGGAGAAGTCAGGGTAATGCGGCTCCACCAAACGGGCGGCTGCGTCGGTGCCAATGGCTAATACCAGCTTATCGACAAATTTAGTGCCGTCTTTGGTGGTAACCTGCCAGCCATTACTGGTTCGACTGATACGTTCGACCGGGTTGTTGAGCGACAGGCTGGTTAGCCTGGCCGCTAAAGCGTTGGGTAACATCTGCATGCCATCCCGAAAACTAAACGACTGACGCCGACCGGTAGCCGATTGATTTTTAATAAAACCACGTAAAACGGAGCCATACTCTTTTTCATACTGAATCAGTACTGGAAAGGTCTCAGAAACAAGTAGTTGTTCAGGATCACCGGCGTAAATGCCGGCCACAAATGGCCCCAGGGCATAGTCTACAATTTCGCTGGAAAATCGCCGTCGGAAAAACTCTGCCAGTGTTTCGCCGGGTGGCGAGATGGTCCGGTTATTTCGTTCGCAAAAAATAGCCCACTTGGTTTTCCAGCTAAAAAAGCTTCCCAGCAGGAGGGATGGGGGGCCGGAAGGCAATTGCCGGTATTGTCCATCGCGAAAAATGTAGCGGGCTTTGCTGACGGGTTTGCTAAACGTCAGTTCGGGCGTCAGGCCAAGTTCATCGAGCCACAGCAGCAGATCGGCGTCGCCAAGGAGCGAGTTTGGGCCGAGTTCCCGCAGATAATTACCCCCGCTGGAATCAGGTGCCGTTTCAGGCCATTCCCGCCGTGACCGGATATAACCTCCCGGTTGATCGGATGCTTCCCAAAGATGGTAATCAATGCCTCGCTGTTGTAATTCGTAGGCTAATGTCAGGCCCGAAATACCCGCCCCGATAATACCAATTGTCATGATTTTTTAGCGGGTTTGGGGCTTTTTGCGTCAATCTTTTTCTTCAATTTCTCGGTAACCTGCTGATAAATAACTTCCATATCGGAGGGGTGCGACGAGTAGAAAATATAGCTTATTCGGTAGGCAGCTGTATCGACGCCAAATTTTTTGAAAATCTGACTTTCTAAATGTTTATAGGCAATATTCGATGAATCAACGGACCGTAAACTCATTCGGCTAATTCGAGTTTCGGCCATATGGACTTCCGTCAGAATATCGGCCATCCTTTTCTCGTCAATGAGATTGTCCGGGCGTTTATTTTCGGGGGCGGTGCAGGCCGTAATCAGCCAGCCAATTAGTAGCAGACTCCACAGGTGCCGTTGAAATAGGTTTCGGTGCATACGCTTAAATCGATAACTTTGTAAGTTAATCCCCATCGGCAAAGTTCGGGATTAGCTGTTAAAATAGTATAAAGCCTGTTTTACATGGACGAATTCCTGGCCAAGCTCCGTAATTTCGATATTCGCATCCGCAAGGCGGTTAACTCGCAGATGCGCGGTAGTTTTCGGTCGATATTTAAGGGAACTGGTCTGGAATTCAGTGATTTGAGAACCTATCAATATGGCGATGATGTGCGAGATATAGACTGGAACGTGTCGTCGAAAGGGCACGGTACATTTGTGAAAGTTTTCCGGGAAGAAAAAGATCAGACCGTGTTTTTTATGGTTGATGTTAGTGCGTCACAGCAGGTTGGTGATCGCCTGCGCGACAAGTTGAAGGCCACTAAAGAAGTATGTGGTGTATTGGCGCTGTCGGCTATTCGCGAGGCCAGCCACGTAGGCATGTATTGTTTTTCGGACCAGAAGGAGAAATATATCAAGCCGGGCAATGGGCTGAAAACAGGTTATCAATTAATTATGAGCCTGTATAAACTGCAACCCGAATCGAGCCGGACCAGTATCGCCGATGCTTTGCTATTTACGCTTAACGCCCTAAAACGCCGGAGTGTCGTTATTTTGCTCTCAGATTTTATCGATCTGAATTATGAACACAACCTCAAGGCATTGGCAAAAAAGCACGATTTGGTCGTGATTCATTTGTATGACCAACGAGAAGTGAAACTGCCAAAATTAGGAATCATTCCTGTACATGATACCGAAACTGGCCGGACTGAATGGGTTAATACATCTTCGGCTTCTTTTCGGAGCGGGCTACATAATACGTTCCGCCAGAATCAGGTGCGGCTCGAACGGCTTTGTAAGCAATACAATGCCAGCTATCTCGCCCTCGATTCGCAGGAAGATTTTGTGCCGAAACTTGTCGAATTGTTCAGGGTCAGAAAATATTGATGAAACTATCCGCTTTTTCTTTTCTTGCAATTTCCTTCTTTCTGACCTTATTGGGCCAGGCGCAAATACCTTTGCAGCCGTATCCGCCAGAAGGGCATTTCCTGACAGATAGTATTGAGGTTGGCCGCCCATTTCGGTACGCGTTGACCTATCGTCACGCGCCTACTACCGATGTGTTATTTCCGGATACCGCTCGCTATTTTGATCCTTATCGAGTACAGAAAGTAGCCGTTTTTGCAACCCAAACAACCGGCATCGGCCCAACAGCCGTTAGCCGGGACAGTGCTGTTTATACCTTGGTGTCGTTTGAAACCGATTCCATGCAGTTGCTGCATGTGCCGGTTCGGATAATTAACGCCATTGACTGTACGGCCCAGTGGACCCTCACCGACACGGTTTTCCTGCGGTCGAAGCTACCACGGGCTTTGCCTGATTCACTTACATCTCAGCCCTTTATACTGGCTACCGAAACAAATCTGGCCCCGCTACAACAGCAGTTCAATTATGCCGCCCTGGTCATTGGCTTTGTGGGCGTTGGTCTGGCACTTAGTCTATTATATTTGTTGTTTGGACAACTCGTCAGGCGGCAGTGGCGGCTGTATTTACTCAACCGGCGTCATGTTCGTTTCCTGCGGGACTATGCCCAGCTAAATGCCCGTATCAGC
>JANXVQ010000390.1 GCA_025351545.1 Spirosoma sp. | reverse complement strand
AGCAGCTTGCTTAGTCGCCGGATAATTGTCAGATGAAAATGAGTCGAGAAAAAAATCAGCGCCGTCACAATCATGATGTACGGAAACATGCCAATGGGAAACAGGAAAGCTGTTAACCCATGAAATACGACTACAGCTGCGTATGCCCAGGGCCGCGTTTGACGATTCCATAGCAGAAACGGAATACTTAAATCGTACAGGCAGCCAAACCAACTGAAGGCGATTGGCACCCAGAAATGATTAAATAAAAATCCAATAACAGGAAGGTCGTTATGCGCTGGTAACCAGATGCGTAACGGCAGAGCATTTAGTAGCCAGTCGCTGTTTAGTTTGGCTAAACCGGCAAAAAAATACAACAGGGCCACAAATAACTTCAGCGAGTCAAGGCACCAGGCTGGTATCTGGTCGGCTAGCAAACGGCGATTTCGGTACGCATCTGCCGAAAAATAAGCGTGAGCGGGCAGAAAAATCAGCAACAGACAAACCATACTCGTGAAATAGTAATGGTTGAGGTACGTGCTTTTGTCGATCAGTTCGATATACGTGAAGCTCAAAAACAGGCTCACAATAGCCACGCGGTAAAATAATCCCACCGCTACCAGCAATGCCGACAGACCACAAACGGCAAACAACACATAGGTATACTGCCCCAGCGGCTGAACGAATTCAAAGCCATAGAAAGTGAAGAAATAGCGCGGCTTAATGTACAAGTCCGCAATCCAGCCCTTACTCCAGAAACGAACAATGCTCCCGAAGAGCATTAGTCCAAAAAAAATTCTGAAAACGGCCAGCGGAGCGGATGATGTGGTTTTGCTAAAATAATCCCGCATCGCTTAGAAAATTAAGTGTGTATAATGGGTTTAGCAGACCTATAAGGTTTTAAAAACCTTATAGGTCTCATCCCTTAGTCGCCGTCGTTGTCGGTGTAGGTGATTGTGATGCTCATCGCCGTGGTCATGTCAACCTTGAGCATACGAACGGCTTTCTGCATTTGGGTATACACCAGGACAACAGTCGCATCATTGGTCTTTATTTCGTCGTATAGGCTGGGCTTCAACGTGTTAAGTTGCTGATTGACAGCATCGAACTGCTTGTTGATGATATCTACCAGCGATGTGCCCGTGCTGCTGTCTTTAGCGCCAAGCGAGTTCAGGTATGTTTTTAAACTCGGACCTTCCTGCCCCGTTTTTACGCTCTTTCCGTTGAACAAATCAATTGAGGCCTGATGCGCTGTTTTGGCTAATATCAGCGATAGGTCTTTTTTGTAGTAACTCTCAATTTTATCGGGCGCTACCGTGCCGTTAGTCATGGCTCCCGATGGAATCCCGAATTTGCCCGAGCGGATATAACGTTCGTAATTGAGAACATATCCGTTTACCAGTTTTGAGGTTGAACAGCCCGCGTTCAGGGCCGTGCAGTTGATGAACGTATCGCGGTAACCACCGGTAGTCCAGGCCGTATACACCGTCGTAAACTGCGCATTCATCTGAGTCGTCAGGCGTTTCAGGTACGCAATTCGTTTGGCTGCGTCAGCCGCCGTTGTGTACCGGGCAACAATAGCCTCGTCGGTTGCATCGAGTCCATTAATAAGGTAGTCTACTGCCGGGAAACCCTGTTTTGGATAGGAGGCTGGCACATCAAACGTGCCCGAACCAGCCGCAATATAGTCTTCAATTCCGGTTACGCTGGCCGGGTAAATATTGAAAAAATTGCGAAGTGTGTACTGTTCGGCCGGACCTAAATCGAACAGTTCTACCTTTTGCCACTCTGTGTAGGCGTCAACCCAGGCCTGCCGAAAATCGGTCAGTGATGCTTTATCGGGTTTCGCGGCAAACGCATCCGATTTGGTCAGCATCCGATCAAATTTTGTCTTGAAATTCGCGTAACTCGGCAGAATAATATTGTCGGCAATATTGGTTAGCATCGTTTTTCGATCACTGTTTGCCTGATCGACGGGGGTGGGTGGTGTGATTGGCGTTGGCGTATCTGAACTGCCGCCCGAACACGCCCATAGTGCGCTTACAAATGCACACATAAACCCGATTTGTTTCCACTTAATTTGTGTCATAACGTAAAAAATGGAACAGATTGATAGGCTACGTATCACTCTGTTTACCAGTCTAATGAATTTGTTGTGAGGGCATATTTCCTATAAATTGAACTTCGTCTTGATGGCTATAGTAGCCGCATCAATCTTGGCATTGGTTAATCCCCAAAAGCCATTCGGAACCCCAATTAAGCCGACAAGAATGGCGTCTGAAAAGGCAGCATCTGCTTTGTTCAGGGTGGCATAACGCAGGCTATAGATAAAGCCCAATCCTTCGCCCATGGCGTGAGCCCGAGCAGCATCTGTTGTACCTGATTTCCATTTACTTAAATACCCCAAGGCGGCACCGGCAATGGACTTTTCCATCGCTGAGTGGATAAACGCTGCCTGTTCTTTCAACACTTTCGTGTCGTTATTGACAATAGCCGCCCGACCTTTCAGTAGCGCACCATGAATCTTTGTAAAATCGGTAATATTGTATTCCCAGAGGTAAGAACCGATAAAGCTTTCGCCGGATGAGGTAGCCGTGGCTTTACTGCCATAGATCGCGTTTGCGGTAAGGATGCCGTAGATTTCATCCCAGTTCTGCTCCAGTTGCGTGTATTTTTTACCTGCAACCAACGTCGTATTGTCGAGTGTAAGATTTTTTTCGCTTAATAATACATTGCCGATATAATCGACCTGGAACGCACCAATCAGTCCTTTTTGAATGATTTGACCCCATTCAATGCCTTGTTCGTCAACTAAATACGTGCCTAGTTTGCCCGCTTTTCCTTCCGAAGCCGTAGCTGTTACGGATTTACTGGCCGTGGCAATTTTAGGGAATCCTTCTTCAATGCGGAGACGTTCCTTTTCAGCATTGGCTGTCACTAACGACGATGCCGTTACGTTACGCAACTGCACACCCGAGGAATTTAAACCTGTATTGGCCGTACCCGAAAATGGGCTTCCTGTGTTAGAAAACATGTTTTTTAATACGGTGGCATCCAGCGTAGCGCCGGTTCCAACTGCCGTACCATTGTATGTATTAATGGCCCGAAATATTAATAAACGGTTAGCACCGGTGGTAAGGTCAACAGTCTTGATTCCAGCGTCGTCCGCGAAAAAACTGGCGTAGGTAGTGGTGTCGGTTAGCTTTGCATAATCAACAGATTTACGAAGTTGTGGGGTGATGGTTGTGGGGTTCTCGTCATTATTACACGCCGACAAACTAGCTGCAAGTAGTATAACGGGAATGAATCGGAAAAGAAGTTGAGATCTTGACATTCTGTTTTTAATATATTTTTACAAAGGTAGTGAGTAATTAGACTAATTCTAATTAACGTGTCAGGAT
>JANXVQ010000378.1 GCA_025351545.1 Spirosoma sp. | reverse complement strand
CCCGTAAGCTGCGGCAATTGCCGCAGCTTACGGGGTGCTCAGTCACGTATAAATACACTCACAATGATCCGACTGACAGTTCTTTACCCAAAAACCGACAGTAGTCAATTCGACCTGACGTATTACCTCGACAAACATATTCCACTGGTGAAAGAGCGATTGACACCCTATGGGCTAGTCGGTGTTGATATGCAGGAAGGATTGGCAGGTGCTGCTGATGCACAACCGCTCTACGCCATGATTACCGGTCTGGCTTTTAACACCGCTGACGAACTTGACCGAGGTATGACAACGCACGGAGCCGAACTACTGGGAGATATCCCTAACTTCACTGGTGTCCAACCAATTACCCAAGTGTGTCGGGTGTTATAATGAATTCGCACATCCTTTCTGCCATGACAACTCAACCCGTTTCCCGTGTAGACATCACTCCGGCCGCAGCCGATGTATTAAATAAAATCCGCGCAGAACACGGGCCGCTGATGTTTCATCAAAGCGGAGGCTGCTGCGACGGCTCTTCGCCGATGTGCTATGAGGCAGGTGATTTCATCATTGGTTCATCAGATGTATTGTTGGGCCAAATTGATGGGTGCGACTTCTGGATGTCGGGCGATCAATTTGAATACTGGCAATATACCCATCTGACTATAGATGTAACGCGCGGACGCGGTGCCAGTTTCTCACTGGAAATTCCAATGGGCGTTCGATTCCTGATTCGGTCGCGGTTGTTTGAACCCGGCGAAATGGAGCAACTTACGCCTATACATATTGGACCGCTGGAGGAAGTTTAGTGGCAGAAAACAGTCTTTTTCTTTCTATACTGTTTACCAGTCACCTAAAACAACTCTCTGATAATCAAATTGCTTTGTATTGTTCATACCTGTATATTCGGTTAGTTTTCACTAAACCGCTTACAGGTATGAATATGTTACATCGCGTTGAACATTGGGGGGATACACATCACCCTGCGTGGACCGATGCCCTGCGGATTATGCTGGGTATTATTCTGGTTCTGAAAGGTGTCAGTTTCATTAGTGACACGGCGTATCTTACGCGGCTGGTCGGAGGCCTTCATTTTGGCCTTTTTCCAGTTATGCTGGTACACTATGTGGCATTTGCCCACTTAATGGGTGGCTTTTTGATCGCTGTTGGCTGCTTAACGCGCCTAATGGTATTATTCCAACTACCGATACTGGTTGGCGCGCTCTTTTTCGTAAATATCCGTCAGGGGTTCTCACCTATGAACTCTGAACTTTGGCTATCTGTCTTTGTCCTAATCCTGCTGCTGTTATTTTTGATAATCGGCTCAGGGCGTTTTTCTATGGACGACTATGTGAAGCAACATGCAAACTAAAAATTAATTTAAATGCGCGAGCGGCCCCGCTCGCGCATTTAGAAAATATACCGAATCTGGCACCAGGGAATTTCTTGCTGCACCATTCGCTGAAACACCTCGACCATTTTGGCTTTCAGCTGATGGGCATACCGAATGTTCCAGCCGCCAAACTGACTAACTTTGCTCTCCTGTAATTCAGGCACCCAAAGCAACTCTTCCGCTTTCGGGTTAATGGCTAAGTTTGCCTGGTGCTGCCACTGGTTGTGCGTCAGAAAAATAACTTCACTTTTGAGTTGTGCCCGCACATCCGCGTCGAGCTGGCGGAATAATTCGCGGTAATCATTTCGCCACGCTTTGCGATCTCCATCGGGACCACTATACACAATAACAGGCGAGAAGTTAACATGGACCTCATAGCCTGCATCGTAGAAATCGTTGATCGCTGCGATGCGTTTTTCGATACTGTCAGTTCGCACATCCACCAATTTACTAACATGGCTGGGCATCAGACTAAACCGGATACGTACCTTACGCCGGGGGTCAAAAGCCAGCATGTCCCGGTTTACGAACTTGGTGGCAAACGTAGCCTTGGCTCGTGGGTGATCCCGATAAAATTCGAATACCTGACGAATACCATCTGTCAAGGTATAATCTATTGAAATGTCGGAGTTGCAACCAATATCGTAGGTCCAGTAGTCGGCATCGGTCTGGTTAACTGGTTTGGGCCAGGACAGCGACTGAACGTGCTTATCGACAGTCGCCATGTTCTCCTCAACATTTGTGAACAGCGTAATTGGATTAACATTCTTGTGCCGATCTACGTAACAGTAAGCACAACCGCCAAAACAACCATTAGCCAGGCTCGGGGCAATGTAATCGGCGCTCCGGCCGCTCCACTTGATATCCTGTGTTTTTAGTTTACCCAACACCAGCACATCAGATTTAATCTTGAAATGACTCATGCCTAATTCCGGCAGGCGATTGTGCTGCTTCACTTCCAGGGATTCGGCATCAGGAAATTGAGCCAGTACGGCGTCGCCCCGTTCGTTGAGTGAATCGGCTGTGTAAAGTATGAAAGACGGGTTGAAATCGGGCATGAAAAAACGTTGAGAGTTATAGGAAGATAACATCCTTAACCAGCTAATGGTTCAAGAATTTTCACCGTCAAAATTCTGATAATCAATTAGTTAACTACCCAATATTGACAACCGGGCCGTTTTCAGCAAGTCACCT
>JANXVQ010000365.1 GCA_025351545.1 Spirosoma sp. | reverse complement strand
CCGGTTCTGGCGCAGGATGTAGCAGTTAGTGGTCGTGTTACTTCATCAGACGATGGGTCTCCCCTACCAGGCGTGACCGTACAGGTAAAAGGTGCCAATCGTGGTACAAATACGGATGCACAGGGTAATTACAAATTGACTGCACCGGCTAATGGTCGCTTAATATTTAGCTTCATCGGCTACACAAATCAGGAGGTTGCCGTAGGCAATCAGTCAACGATCAATGTCTCACTTATTGGCGATTCCCAGCAACTGAGTGAGGTCGTTGTTATTGGTTATGGTACGCAAACCCGTCAGGATGCTACAGGTAGCATTGGCTCTGTTAAGGGTTCGGCCATTGCTCAAATGCCCATTCAAAGTTTTGAATCAGGTTTAGCCGGTCGTACGGCGGGTGTTCAGATCACAGTTCCTAATGGTGTACTTAATAACCCGCCGGTTTTTCGGATTCGGGGTACAAACTCCATCTCGCTTAGTTCCTACCCGTTGATCGTTGTCGATGGTGTACCCACATTCACGGGCGACCAGGGTTCAACAAACGCACCGAGTAATCCATTGGCCAGTATCAACCCCAATGATATTGAAAGTATGGATATTGCCAAAGATGCCGCTGCAACAGCCATCTATGGTAGCCGTGCGGCCAATGGCGTGGTATTTATCACCACCAAACGAGGTAAAGCCGGTAAAGTGAAAGTCAACTATGATGGTTGGTTAGGTTTTTCTAACACCTATCGCCTGCCTGAAATGTTGAATGCCAGCGAATATATTAATTTTAAATCGTCGGCTGTGGCCAATAACCCAACAGCTTCAGCTGTGAAGTTTACGCAAACCAACGATGCCAATGGTAACCCTATTGACACTAAGTGGTATGACTATATATACCGGCAAGGTGTTTCGCAGAGCCATAACCTGAACGTTTCGGGCGGTAGCGATAATACGAACTATTACTTCGCCGTTGGCTATACGGCGCAGCAAGGTATTCTCCGCAGAAATGATTTTAATCGGATGAACGTCTTGTTTAACGTCGATAGCAAGCTTAATAAAATAGTTACTATTGGTGGTAAAATAGCGTTCTCCAACGAGAAAAACCTTTCGGCCGGCACATCAGGTTCGCTGAATGGTGAAGCTTACAATACGAGTGGCCTGGGCCGGGTTGGCCTTGTACTTCCTCCAATTCTTTCGCCTTATAACAATGATGGCACCTATAATCTTAATGGGTCGGCCATTGGCTTCGCCAATAACATTACGGGAACGTCTATTTCGTATCCAAACCCGCTTCCTATGTTAGATCTGAACCGGTCGAACACGGAAAATAACCACATTCAATCGAATGCTTATATCCAAATTAAGCCAACGAACTGGATGACATTAAAGAGCACCTACGGAATTGATTACCTGTTGGTTGACAATAATCTGTTCCAAGCGCCGATCACCAGTGATGGATATGCCTCGTCTGGTAATGCCACGAGTAATTTTCGTAACTTAAAAACCTGGTTATGGACCAACACAGCTCAATTTGATCACTCATTTGGAGGTGCTCATAATGTAAGTTTGTTACTTGGTCAGGAACAACAACGGACAACACAAACTGGATATGGCTTGAATCGTCAGACCTTGTCAGATCCCGATTATAATGTTATTCAGGCAGGTTGGGTAACTAACAACCCATCGAATCTACTTTATACCGAAAACTATTTGTTATCAGGTTTCGGACGCCTAAACTATAATTACAAAGAGAAGTATTTCCTGAGTGGCAATTTACGCCAGGATGAATTCTCTGCTCTGGGACAGAAAAAGGGTGTGTTCTATGGAGCATCTGCTGGTTGGGAAATAACGCAGGAAAATTTCTGGAAGTCTGCCCATCTTGATAATCTGTTCAGCAGTTTCAAAATCCGGGGTAGCTACGGTAAAGTTGGAAACATTGGTGGTATCAACGATTACACGCCTTACTCGCTATACGGTTCTGGTTTATATGGTGGCGCGGCCACGCTTTCTTACCAAAGCGTAGGAAATCCGAGTCTTAAATGGGAAACCAGCACGAAAACTGACATTGGCTTTAACTTCGGACTGCTCAATAATCGGATCACGGGCGAAGTTGCTTATTACAAAAATGATATTGACAACTTAATTCTTAACGTAGCCCAATCGCCTTCGACTGGAATACCCGGAACGCTCTCCGGCGTTTCATTCCCTCCACAAAACGTTGGGAAAATGTATAACCAAGGGCTTGAGATATCGTTGAATGCTCGGGTAGTTAATACCAAAAATTTCCAGTGGAGTTCGAATTTCAACATTACCTTCAATAAAAACGAGGTAACTGCATTAGCTCCCGGTCTAAATGTACTCCAAACGTCTACATCATCACTAGAAACGGTAAACCAGACAGCTCCTGGATTTCCACTAGGCCAGTTATGGGTTGTTCGTACGGGTGGTGTTGATCCGGCAACGGGCAAACGAATTTTCGTCAATTCGGCAGGGCAGAATGTGTACTATCAGTATTATGCTCCTTCCGGACAATATAACTATTCGACTACGGCTGACGGGAAAACAAGATACGTGAATGCTGCGGGCGGCACATCCATCACCCAGGCGGCCGATGCGGTTATGTATGGGAATGTAAACCCAAAACAATACGGTGGTTGGGACAACAATTTCAAATATAAGAATTTTGATTTGAGTGTTCTGCTTACGTATCAGTTAGGTTTCAATGTCTACTATGGCACCAACTCAGGTTTACATGACCAGCGTTTCTGGAACAACAATCGTGATGTCCTGACTGATGCCTGGCAAAAAGAAGGTGATTCCGGCAAAAAATACGCGAAACCTATTTTTGGCGATAACGTATCGAACGGCTCATCTATCCCGCTGGATATGAACGTATTCAGAGGTGATTTCCTGAAAGTACGGAGTGTTATGCTGGGCTATAACCTGCCTGCCACGCTGATATCAAAAATCGGCATGAGTAACCTACGGGTGTATGTGAGCGGTCAAAATTTAGCCGTAATCACGAAATATCCTGGTCCAGATCCAGAAGTATCGTCCAACGGCTCGACCAGTGCCAGTGGACAGGGTGTTGATAGAAATACGATCGGAAATGCCCGTACCATTACAGTTGGCCTGAAAGCTGGCTTCTAATCTTGACAAGAAGATACATCATGAAAAAGAAAATAAATTATTCAGTACTTTTTTGCCTGTTTCTCCTGGGAGTGAGTTCGTGCAACAGAGATCTGCTGAGCCCGATCCCACAAACATCTGTGTCAGATGCATCGGCGTTTAGCACAACAACCCGTGTGCAAACTCAGCTTTTATCGTTGTACGGAGCCATGAAAGATGGTAACTTCTATGGCGGGCGCTATGCGATTTACGGCGATATTCGGGGTGAAGAGTTTATGAACGAGACTTCTAACCTGGTTACAGGTTCAGATGTTTGGGGCTTAAACGCTACCAATAGTGCTACAGCTGTCGTAAACCTATGGTACTTTGCCTACCTGACTATCAACAAGTGTAATATATTTATTGATGGTATGGCCGCCGGTGGGTCAACCGTGGTTGGTGCCGAAACGGCAGCTAAATACATTGCAGAAGCTAAATTGATCAGAGGTTTAACCTATTACAGTTTGCTTCAGTATTATGCCCGTCCTTATGCCGACGGCAACGGCAGCAAACCCGGCGTTCCACTACGCTTGAACGGGATCAAAGGAGTTGGTCAGTCAAATTTGGCAAGAAGCACCGTTGCCGAAGTATACACGCAAATCCTGAAAGATTTGAATGAGGCCGAAACTGCGTTGCCATCCACTTACACCACAGCGGCTGACAACACAACACGAGCGCACAAAAACACGGCTATTGCCCTGAAAACAAGGGTGTACCTGAGCATGCAGAATTATGCGAGCGTTATTACAGAAGCGAATAAGATTGTGAGTGCCACGGCTCCATTTAAAGCACCTACTGGTGTGGCCAATCAGTTACAGGCGGATATTGCTACGGTATTTACAAACTTCACAACTACGGAATCAATATTCTCTATGCCAATGACCTCAACCACGGGGGACTTTCCTGGCACACAGAACCAATTGGCGTATTACTATTCTCCTAACGCAGCGAATGGCGGTGTTGGAAATGGCGAGTACTCGTTGAATCCAAAGGGAATTATTGCAGAACCAACCTGGACAGCTACCGACAAAAGACGGACTTTTGTTAAGCAATCAGGAACGGGTACTACCGTGAAAAACTGGTTGGTGAAATATAAAGCACCTAGTCCTTTTACGGATTATGTACCTGTTATTCGCTACTCAGAAGTGTTGCTGAATCTGGCCGAAGCCAAAGTTCGGAGCACAAACACAGTAGATACTCAGGCTGTTGCGCTGTTGAATGCCGTTCGTAATCGGTCAGATGCCGCCACTACGTTTACAGCCGCCAGCTTTGCGGCCTCAACAGGTCTGGCTAATGCTATTTTACTGGAGCGAAGAATTGAATTCCTGGGAGAAGGCTTGCGGAACAATGATTTGATGCGTCTGCTCCAAACGATTCCAGCAAAAGGAACAGTACCGGCCAAAGCACCTACGGAGCCAAATTACATTTGGCCAATTTCATCGTCAGAATTGGCGTTGAATAATCTGGTTACTGATAACTAACACATCAGGGTATGGCAGACTTCTCACGAAAGGTCTGTATCATAAAAAAGAGAGATTGTCTGTAATAAGGCAATCTCTCTTTTTATGGTAGATGTGTCAGAAAGTAGCCAAACAACCTATCAGGCGTAGGCAATGTTTTATTATTCACCAACACAACTACGCTATAATCTCCCCCGGTAAAGCTATATCTTGGCCGTACGTTAATGAAACCTCTCATGAATTCACCCAAAATTCGTTTATTATTCACCCTATTTTTTGTCGGAATTTTCGCCGTCTCTCAAGCGCAGTTACCCATTCGCGGTACGCGCTGGAAAGGCGTTATTCTGTCACCGAATGATGTCCAGGTAATAGTTATGTTTCGCCATGACACGCTGCTCATTACACCCGAAGCAAGCAATACACCACTCGAAACGATGCGTTATCAACAAACGGGCGATACACTCCAGCTTCAGAAAATAGCCGGTCAAAGCTCGTGTGGTACAGGCATAAAAGGCTTGTATCGACTCATATACACAAATAATGGCGAGGAATTTAACCTACAGTTGATAAGTGATGACTGCCTTGAACGACAAAATGCGCTTGAGTCAAAAGCGGCTTTCGTTCGCTTACGCCCTACTTTAAATCAGCCGCCCCGCAACTGGCCTTACCTCGACCCTGCAACAGATTCGGTGGCGGGCATTAGTCTTTATAAAGCGTATGATCTGTTGAAAGACAAACCATCGGTACCGGTGATCGTGGGCGTATTGGATTCGGGCGTTGACCTGACTCATGAAGACCTGCGCGATGTGATCTGGATAAATCCAAAAGAAATTCCCGATAACCAAACCGACGATGATAAAAATGGCTACGCCGACGATTTGAATGGGTGGAACTTTATGGGTGCCAAAGACGGAACGACCTATGAATATGACCAGCCCGAAATCACGCAGACGTATTTAGTATTGAAATCGAAATACGACAACCTGAATCCGGCAAAACTACGGCCAGCGGACAAACGACAATACACTACCTACCAGACAGCTAAAAAGCAGTATTTGCAGCGCTATCAGCAAGATCAGCGGAAACGGATAGCCTTCGCCGACACAGGGAAATTCTGGCAAACAGCCGACCAAATCGCAGGAAAACTACCCGACTCAACTACATCACAAGTCGAAATTCGGCGGGTTGACCTCGGCGCCGATTCTGTAGCCATGACTGTGCGAACCTTACTAGCCGAAACTTATCTTCCTCAGTATGGTGCGTTTAGAAACTACTTAATTCTGGTTCGTCGGAATTGGGCAACCTTCCGGCAAATGACGGGCAGCGATACAAATATTGCCTATAACCCAGACTACAACGCCCGAAAAGCTGTTGGTGATAATCCGGCAAACCCAATCGAGCGGTATTATGGAAGCCCGCGAATGTTGATCAATAAGTCGCAGCAGTTAGCCGTGCATGGTAGCCATGTAGCCGGTATTATTGCGGCCAAACGCGGCAACGGTCGGGGAATTGATGGTGTGGCCGACAATGTGCGCATTATGCCCGTTTCTGTAGTGCCATCCAATGGCGATGAACGCGATAAAGATGTGGCAAACGGTATACGTTATGCCGTTGAGAACGGGGCAAAAGTGATTAACATGAGTTTTGGAAAACGCCTGTCGCCTTTTAAAGAGCAAGTCGATGCGGCTATCCGATTTGCCGAAGAACAGGATGTACTGATTGTTCACGCAGCGGGCAACAATGGCGAAAACTACGATTCACTCCCGGCCTATCCGTCGGCCCGTTATGAAAATGGGCAAACAGCGAAAAACGTTTTAGTTGTGGGAAACAGTACATGGCGCATTGGCGAAGGCCTTCCCAGCCAATCCTCTAACTACGGCATACAAACGGTTGATTTATTTGCTCCGGGCACCGATATTCTGTCAACGTTACCCAATAATCGATATGCCAGTTTTTCGGGCACGAGCATGGCCGCTCCCATGACTGCGGGCGTAGCCGCTTTACTGCGGTCTTATTTCCCAAAATTAACGGCCGTACAGGTTAAAGATATACTTATGAAAAGCAGCTACAAACCCGGTAGTCAAGTACGGAAACCAGGACGCTCGAATCAGAAAATAGGCTTCAACGAATTGAGTCGTTCGGGTGGGCTGTTGAATGCCTACGAAGCGGTAAAGCTGGTACTGTCACAACCTGTCTATTCTGGATCTAAATGATTTTTATGAGTTTGGAAATTATTTAGATCCAGAATAAGCGCTGGGCTACTAAGTCATCACGCCGATTAATCCTATAAGGCTTTAGAAACCTTATAGAATTGTTGTTCAGCCAGTTACCATTCCGTTTCCTGTTTATCGTGCCAGAACTTTCCGGTTTCGGATTGGGGCGCATCTGCCGCTAACCAAACAATTGTTTCAGCTCCTTTTTCGACAGACCGGCTTGCATCATCACCGCCCATATCGGTTCGTACCCAACCCGGATCAACGCTGTTAACCGCAATATTATGCTCCTTCAATGCACCGGCAAATTGCTTTGTTACGGCATTCAAGGCCGTTTTAGAAATACTATAAGCAGGTGCATAGGTGTGCATGTTAGCCAGCGAACTAACCCCGCTTGATACGTTGATGATTCGGCCACCGGTTTTACTTTTCCGTAAATGTTCCAGAAAATCCTGAATCACTAAAATGGGTCCGATCACATTGGACTTCAGCGTTCGGTCGAGCATTTCGGTATTCATATTGAGAATATTTTCGCCATGATCTTCCAGTATGCCCGCGTTGTTGACCAATACATCTAAATGGTCAGCCTTTTGCGAAAAAGTACCACAGGCCGTTCTAATGCTAACTGGGTCTGTTACATCGATTTGAATAAACGTAGATTCGTAACCAGCCTGACAAAGCTCTTCCGATGTTTCACGTCCTTTGGCTACGTCGCGGGCACAAATAAATACGGCGAACCCGCGTTGGGCTAGTTGCCGGGCAATTTCTTTACCGATTCCTTTATTAGCACCTGTAATGAGTGCAATACGTTGGTTTACCGTTTTCATAATATACTGGCTTTCTAATCTATTTACTCGATTTTTGGGTATAATGTTTGCAAAAACAAACCGTATACTCAAACTGATTGACCGTTTCCTAAGTGCTGTTATGGAATTTAGTAGATTAGCGACTAATCTTACACAATCAATTTACCTAAGTACCTAATGAAATCGCTTTATTCTTTTCTGACTCTTACCTTTCTACCTTTTGGTTTGTTGATAGCCCAGGCTCAACCGTCAATTAAACCAAAAGCAACGTCGCCACCTGTTACTCAAACAACCAGTACCACCATAACACCAACCAGCAGCAACCGCCAGCAGGAACTTTACGATCAATATCACGGCATTACAAAAAAGCCTGCTACGGCAACGACGACTCATGTTGCGGAACCTGTCCGTACGGAGTCGAAACGGCAAACCCGTACTCCGCGTACGTCGGCTCCTGTCGAAACGGCAGAAACGGTAAGTCGCCCACAGCGCATGGCTCCTGTTAATAGCGCGTCTGGTGTTCGGATTGGTATTCGGGGGGGCGTTACGTATCCTTTTTACATGGATAAACTAGTAGGTATAAATCCGGCCGTTGGTTTTGTGGGCGGTCTAACGTTTAACTTCGGTGCAGGTAAAGTTTCCTTTCAACCCGAAATTAATTACACGCGCTACAGCTCAAAAGTGACTGCCTTTAACTTTACCAGTACAGAGGCCATCGATGCCCTTGAGGTG
>JANXVQ010000341.1 GCA_025351545.1 Spirosoma sp. | reverse complement strand
GTAGATCGGAACATGGGTTACAGGGTTAGCTATAGAAATCTCGGATTTGCCTACACGGGGTGCTCAACTAGCAGGCTAATTTCTGCCATTTTGAGTTCTTATTGCAATACAGCTCAAACGTACTATAGAAATCGGTGCGGTGCCTTGTCTGAGTGTGATTGACATATTCACCCGTCAACTCAAAGCCCATCTGCTTCAGGGAAGTATTCGTCAGCACGATGTCAAAGCCCTTTGGCAAGACTTGCTAAGAGGTATCCCTGTCGAGCAACACGCGTTGATCCGCGTTCGGAGTGATAACGGGTCTCAGTTCGCAGCCAAAACGGTCCGGGCTTTTTTTGCTGCTGAGCATATTCATCAGGAGTTTTGCCATGTGGCTACACCGGAAGAAGATGGCTACATTGAGTCTTTTCATGCCATTGTGGAGCGGGAGTTGGTTAGACGGCACCAGTGGCAAAGCCTTACTGAATTGGCAGAATTAATGGCCTCGTATGTGTGTTTTTACAACACTGAGCGGCTACACGGTAGTTTGAATAACGTGAGTCCTGACAAGTTTGCCCGGCAATGGGCTGACAATCAGAAGTCAGCAGAAACAGAATTCCTCCCAGAGGAGTCAATAACAGACCAATTAGCTATACCTGTCCAGTTTATAGGGGGTTGAACCACCATTGCAACAAGTCTAGTATTTTAACTACTTAAATTTCACTAAATATACAGTTGCCTTCAACTCGCCAAGCCGCTCAAGTATTCCCTGTTGGACCATATATTGTAAGTCTTTTTTTAGCGTATTTATTGACACGTCTGGTAATAGAATAGCCAGATCGCTAATCTTAACGGGCTGATGATCTTGTAACACTGCCAGCACCTGTTGTTGACGCTCGTTTAGATACCCCCCTTTATCTTTGTACAACGCATACTTGCTTTCTAACCGGCTTGTCAATGTTAGCAAACAATCCAGGAAGAATACCATCCATTCTCCAATCACTTCCTTATCAGTACTACGGTATTGCTGTCCCGCCATTAACGCTCGATAGTAATTGGCCTTGCGCTGCTCAATAATGTTCTCAAACGATACATACTGGGCAAAATCATAACCCATTTTAAGCAGCAGTAGGGTAGTCATAAGCCGTGACAACCGGCCATTGCCATCCTGAAAAGGATGTATTGATAAGAATTCATAGATAAATAGCCCGATGACTAGTAGCGGATGAATTTTACCACTTTCTAAAGCAGCACGAACCCAGTTAACCATTTCATACATCTCACCTTCGGTCAGATGGGGAGCCGTTGTATTGAAGATGACCCGCTGACTCCCGTCTGGATAATTGGCCACGACTTGGTTCGAGAGCGTTTTATAGCCTCCACGATGCCGCTGGTCCTTGTTGCTGTAACGGAGTAAGATACCGTGCAGCTGCTTGACATAAGCCTCCGACAGGTCAATCTCTTTAGCATGATCAAGAATTAAGTCTAATGCTTCATAGTAGCCAAAAACCTCCTGTTCATCCCGGGTTTTGAACTCGGTAATTTTTACATTCCGGACTAACTTTTCAACTTCCTCATTGGTCAGAACTGCCCCTTCAATCCGCGTTGATGAACCAATACTTTCAATGGTCGCTACTCTACGCAGCTCTCTCAGATATCGATTATTTTTCTGCTCAATGGCTCCCCACTTCCCCCCAAAGGCATCAATTAAGCCAATTCGACGAATTACTTCTTGCATGGTCGAAAAGTCAAACTGAAGCTTATTCTCAAATGTCATATCCGTATTATATCTGTATTGTATCTGTAAATGTAGCATATTTAAGTCGCTCCAAGAGACCTATTTTCTTTTGTCTATGCCCTTGTACTATACCATCCGAGAAAAGAATCACAGGATTAAATGATATTATATAAATATTTATCGCGTTTCGAAGTCTTAACCAGTGGTATGCTCCGATTCACGCAACCGGGCTCCTTTAATGATCCATTTGAAGTAACACCGCACATAGACGCTCTAGTAGAGAGGAGCAAAATAACTTCATTTGGTGAAACGCTCTTCACAGGGTCAAACTTTGAGAAGAGCGTTTCGCTCACTTTGGTCAAAACATCAGCAGTTTCTAATTTGGGTTGTACTGATGGATTTCGTAGTTTGTGAGAATGCGTCAAACCTACCAACAATTACAGCAAGCCGTGTGTTTGGATACCGAAGTAGCGACTCTGCGTACTTGGTTTAGTTCATTCACCGATAAACGGGCGGCCAACCGTTCCTTTTCGTTACCTGATGTGCTGCTGAGTGCCTACGCCATGTTCGCCTTAAAGTACCCCTCTTTGCTGGCCTTTGAAACCCAGACCCAGCAAGAAGCCCATAATCTACACACGCTTTTTGGCATAAAAACGCTCTGTGCAGATGCGCAATGTCCTTGATAAAACAGACCCCGCTACACTACAGCCATTCTGGGCAAAGACCTACAACTGATTAGCCAGATTGGGCGTATTGAAAACGTACCGATGGTTGGATAAATTCCTCATTATCAGTGTTTACGGTGTGGAACACTTTCATTCTACTAAAGTGCATTGCCCCCATTGCTTAGTCAAAACCCACCGCGATGGCACGACCGCTTATACCCATTCAATGCTGTGTTCAGTCTTGGTACATCCGCAGCAGGCAGCGGTTTTTGTGGTGGGGGCCGAACCTATCGTTTGTCAGGACGGGGCCACCAAAAACGATTGCGAACGTAGTGCGGATAAACGGCTCTTAAAAGCAATGGCCCTGTCTTATACAGGCCAGCGGTTGCTCTATGTTAACGATGCCCTGTATGCGACAGGGCCCCATATCAAGCAAGTTCGAGACAATAAATGGGACTTTATCATGGGGGTTAAACCCGACGGACATAAAGCCCTGTTTACCAAATGGGAGGCTCTCCGAAAGACAGGCAACCTACTCCAAATGCATACCTACCGCGATGAAAAAGGGGCCGTTCATCGGTTTGAGTTTTTTAATGGGACAGCTCTGAATGAGGCTAACCCAGCTTATAAAGTCAATTTTATCCATTATCAGCAGGTGGATGGCAACGGTAAAACGACCCCCTTTAGTTGGGTTACTTCACTGATAATCAGTAAGAAAAATGTGATGGAGATCATGCAAGCGGGTCGTAGTCGCTGGAAAATTGAGAACGAGACCTTTAACACGTTGAAGAATCAAGGCTACGGGTTTGGCCATAATTATGGTCATGGTCAGCAGCATCTGGCCACCACACTGGCTTATCTGATGCTGATGGCCTTCACCACCGATCAACTGATTCAGTGGTGTAGTCAACCTTTTCAGGTTTTATGGAAGGAAGCTAAAACAAAGGCCAAACTTTGGCACACCTTCCGAGCCTTATTTATGGTCAAACCACTAACCAGTTTTAGGCATTTATATCAAGAAACTGCCTACTTGTAGGGAGCCGAAATTACTTGAAAATACCCAAATTAGAAACTGCTGCGAGAACATTGACCAAATCATACAGGAACATAATTTACCTGCTGCGGACTTGCTACATTTTGGACTTGCTACCGTTTACTGGACAGAAAGAGCATGCTTAATCTAGTGTCCAGTAAACAGTAGCAAGTCCATTTTTGACAGGCGGGAGGTTTTACTGAACGGTTATGGCAGCTTATCCAGTCGTGGCCAGAATAACCTATGTCAACTGGCAGGAGAGGAGGGCACGATAAAGTCTACGTAATTCTCTTGGTGAACCACCTCGAATGTCGCATTCGGATAAGCCTTGTCGAACGAACCCGGTACCCGTACCCGCCGATTTTGCCATTTAAACTCAAACGCGGATAGATGGCCATCCTCTTGTTCGAGCAAATCAATCTCTTGCCCATCATACGTGCGCCAGAAATAGGGTTCGACCGCACGACGCTGGTAGCTATTGGCTTTACGCCGTTCGGCTATCAGATAATTTTCCCATAACGCCCCTATATCCTGGCGTTGGGCCAATAAGCTAAAGTTGGGAATCAGGGCATTTCGAATGCCGTTATCAAAGAAATACCATTTGGAGCTTTTGGTAATCTCCTTGCGCAGGTTATTACTGTAACCACCCAGTCGGAAGATGATGAACACTTTGGCTAACAGATCCAGGTATCGTTCGACCGTGCTTTTACTGATACCTAATTGCCGACCTAACTCGTCGTAGGATACTTCACCACCCGCTTGCAAGGAGATGAGTTGCAAAAGCTGGAGCAACTTGGCCGAGTTCTTCACCTGTTCATACATCAGGATATCTTTGAGCAGGTAAGAATTGACCAATTCACGTAAGTAATCTACTTTCTGGACCGAAGTTGCCAAGCCGACTACCTCGGGATAACTCCCGAAAACGAGTCGGTCTTCGAGTTGCTGTCGAGTTTGCAGGCTATTCTCTTTACGCCCTAATTCCAATTGGGCAAGAGGAAACAAGTCAAAATGTATCCGTCGACCGGTTAGCGGTTCGCCTGTCTGATTGGTTAGGTCAAACGCCGATGAGCCTGTGGCAATAATGGTTAGTTTGGCGAAGGCGTCGATCATCAACTTCAACACCCGCCCAACTTCGGGTACTGCTTGGGCTTCGTCGATAAGTAGTAGTTCGGTATCACCCAACAATCGTCCATAGGCGGCCACACTCCGCTGCGCCAGCAGTGCCTGCACGTCAAAGTCTTCTCCGTTCAGCCATAAGGTTATCAGCTTTGTTTGTTCTTGAATCTGTCGAAGTAGCACCGTCTTGCCGACTCGACGTGTGCCCGTTATAACAATGACTTTATTGCTTCGAAGTTGTTCTTGAATAGCGGGAAAGATCGTTCGTGGATAGATCAAACTGTTAATTCAGCTAGTTAAGTAGCAAATTTACTATTAATTTGTCTTGTACAGTGACTGAATTAACATTTATTTTTTATACATTTAGTTAAGTTGAATAATTATGTGGAATAGGTGCTTAAACGCTAGACCGGGACGGTAAAAGCGCCAGATTATTGGCCATGAAATAGCTTAGGCTGTCTGGTGTAAAGTTGAAGATTTAGATGGTACTGACCGCATCACGGTGACCACCGTAGGGCGGCCCCGCTTAATTTCCTGCCCATCGCACAACGACGGCTAACCCTCGGGCGACCCGGTCAAAAGGCTATGAAATCTATCGTAGCGAAGTACGTCGGAGTGAGACCGCAACCAAGCAGTGAGCATTATCGGGGCGGCCCCTTCCGTACTTTTTTGTAGATGTCTCCAACCTTAATTGAAGGGACGTTTAGTAAAGAAACGCTTACGGCAGGGCGACACCCTGGTGGTCTGGCGATTGGACCGATTAGGCCGCTCTCTGAAAGACCTCATTGATTGGGTCGCTTATCTGGAAAGCCAGGGTGTCGCTTTGAAGAGTCTGCACGAATCGATTGACACATCGACGTCAACGGGTAAGTTAGTGTTCCATCTGTTTGGCGTTGGCGGAGTTCGAGCGCAATTTGATTCAGGAGCGGACGATGACAGGTCTGTGGGCTGCACGGGCGCGGGGACGGTGGGGGGACGGCCCAAACTATTGACTGTAGACAAGCAACAGTTGGCTGTTCAGCTCTATGAAGCTAAAAAGACATCGGTCAAGAAGATATGTGAGATGCTGTCGATTAGCAAGCCAATGCTGTACGCCTATGTGCGGGCTAACCAACAATCACCTGCACCTGTAAAAAAGGCCAAATGAGAAGCCCTATTTTCATTTTGGCCCCGTTTTGCACTACAGACCCTAATAGGCATAAATCTTGAAACTGGTCAAGTAATAAAATTACCCTAATCGACATTATAACTTGATCTGTTTGGACTTGCATTATATTTGTGACAAACCTTCTTTGCCATGAAAAGCAGCCTCTATATACTTCTGCTCTTATTGTTTACCATTACCGGTTATTCACAAAAACCAAATATCCCCAAAGGAGCGAGCCGGATTGAACTCGCTACCGCTCTGTCTGACTCCATTCTGTTTGACATAATCTCCTTCAGACTTGAATCGGCTGGATTTTTTATTGACCAGTCGGATAAGGGAAAAGGGTATTTGATAACAGAATACAAAAATATGGGGGAGGCTATGTCGATAAAAGTAATCGTTGGTTTCATCACTAACACCGTTGTTTTTAGTGGCCAGGGAGAGGCCGAGATTTTGGGCAATCAATATAACAACGTGCCTTTGGCCAATAAGGGATCGGGTAGCGGAATCGAAAAAGGTGGTTTTATTGCGCTGAATGAACTGGTTAAAAAGTTATCGAAAACGATAGGTTCTTCCCATATTAGCTATTTAATAGCTGGCCATTAACGCCTTCTGTTACACCCTTGCTATCCTGGACCTTTAAATGCATAAATACTATGGCTCAATTCGGGTTTCAAGTTGTTATCAATAGAGTCAGCAAACCAGAAAGAGCTAACTGCCCCCGTTTTCTTAAATTATACAAGCACTCGAAGAAGCCCAAGTAATAAGGCAAACGTTCTTGAGACAGACCCCGATGCACCCGCAGCCAAGGACGTAGCAGACTCCAAACGCATTCCATCGTGTTCACATGTACCTCATAACGACCATCACCATCTTCATCACGGGCATATTCACCTTGACTGTGATTGACCGTTTTGTGGTCATCATAAGTTGATGACCAATTATATATGTTGTATTCGTCTGTATATAAGGTACTGCCTTCACTGACCGTTTGCCCAATAATAGGCTCAATGGTTTTGCGCTGTACATTGTCCAGTAACCAGATTCGTACCAACCCGTTTCGGGCTATTAACCCCAGCACGGGTGGCTTATCATCAGCCGCGGTCCCACCTCCGCGCTTACCTTTTAGGCCTCGGCGTCGAGGCTTTCTGCACTTTTTTTTACCGCTTCGGGTTGACCTTTGTGGCCTGCAATCACCTATAATTCGTCCGCTTCAACCTGACCCGACAAGACGACTACTGGACGTTTTTCATAAACACCTTCCCGAAATGGGGAGGCCATTTGATGCAGATCAGACGCGTTTAAGCCTAATTCACGGGCAATTTGAGCATTGGACAGATTCAGTCCCATTAGGTAAAGGCAAAGTATCCAGACCTTTAGCGGCTGGTGATGTCCTTCAAAAATTGTATTCGTTAAGTCGTCCTAATAGCGATTACACGCTTTGCACTGATACCGATTTCCCGTGCTGTTGTGATGGCCATGCTGCCGGTAAGCTGATGAAGCACAATGCGGGCATTTTACGCCCTCTGCCCAGCGCAACTCCCGTACCTTTTCATAACACAGCCGGTCATCAACGATTTCGTGAAGGTGGATCAGCATACGTTTTTATGCAAAGCTAAACATCAACTTGGAATCCGAATTGAGCCTAAATTAATTACATTCGTGGCTGCAAATTAAACCACTACCTGCACTGTCCAAGGCGGTGGATTTTCGAGGTCTATTAAACTTTTCACCATGATCAATAACAAGACACTATTTCTGCTGGTAGGTACACTGGTTATATACTTCAGTTCAGGTTATACCCGAAAAACTAATGAAACGCTGACTACTACGGATAAGTCTGGAGACTGGGTGTTGTTGTTAGAAGGTAATAACCTAAATCACTGGGAGATGTATAACCAACGTGAAATAAAGGGCTGGGAGAGCATAAAAAAGCCTGGGGTCAACTAGGTTAAGCGGCCATGGGCATTGCCGCGCCCGATTGCGCCCTAAACCGGGGATACTGTTTCTTAAACTCACCCTCCCAGTCATCATTTAATACTTTGGTTCGCACCACCAGCATCTGATGGGCTCCCGCTTTACTCCATTGCATTTGCTGTTTCTTGGTGAACCGCTTGGCCACCACATAATTGACCGTCGACTCGACAAAGCCGGTCGAAATGGCTTCTCCGTACCGATAGCGTTCACTGTAGTCAACAATTAAATGAGTGTTTTGTCGAATGTAGCTTTCCAACTCACCAATATACCGGATCAAAGGTTTGATCTTTTCATATTTGGTAGACGCTTCCTGGCGGTGTAGATCGGCATCCCAGTCTAAATCGTGAATCAACTCCAACCCTTTGGTCGTGTTTCCATGCCAGAGGTGCCATTTTGCACTCTCTAACCTTTTTTGCATTTGCTCACCATCCGCATCAACTTTAGTCAAACCCTGCAAATACTGTTGTAATACCGTAAAACGCATCGTCAGGTGGAACCGCTCCGGCGGCCCGGCAGTCCAGAATATGCTGAGCGTTCGGGGTTAGGTGGTTTTGTAATTGTCGCAGATTAGCCGCACCATCCGACAGAAAAACAACCCGATGATTACCTTGTACTCCCTGTTGGCTCAATAATTCAGTAACGCGTAGTTTGGCCTTCTGATCATACCCTGGTACGAAACCAAAACACTTAGCAGACTGATCGGCGGGAACAGATTTGCCAACAATTACCCGCACGGGCGGCCCCGTCGAAGCAAGTCTTCTTCTGTGCCCAGTCGCGTAGATAACCCCCATCCACGCCCATAACGAGCGTGCCTTCAGCTTCAGGTACCACACTGCGCCCTTCAAGTAGGCTTTTTGCGTTGGTTAAAGTAGAAACGCTTAACTGGTTATCGATTTGGCGAGCGACTTGTCCCAGATGATTTCGGATGGTAGCGGCATTCAGTTTTTGATCAATGGGTAACACCTCTTTTAGCAACGCAACCGTTTGAGAAAAGGGGAGTAATGCCGCCCATTTCGTTTCCAGATAAAGCATTTCCGGTGTGGTACGTTGGGTGAATAAGGAACGTAACGGGCTTACTGTATGAAGCTTATCCGATGCTTGGGTGACGGTGAAGCGGGGGCTTCTCAGCCGTACAATACCGAATAGGGTTCGTAGCGTTAGGGGCTGATAATCTTTTAAAACCCGGCTGGCCGGTAGCTTATGTAATTCCTGTGTCAAAAAATAATTGGCTTGCTGTTGGACGATTTTAGCTTGCAACGATTCCAATATCTGTTTTGAATCAGGAAGTGATAAGCCAATGTTAGCTACGTCCTGGCAATCTTTATCGAACGTTAAAATAAACTCAGTTTGAAGCGGTTCACCGGCAGCTTCGATGGTCAATGAGACAGTAAACTTCATGGCAGTCAGGGTTTAGGCAATACATACTCATTGACTTTTCGAACCGTATTTATGGATACATCACACAATTTAGCCGTTTTCCGTATACTCAATCCCGCTCGCAGATTCCGAACCACCGAGGCATATTTTTTCAGAAAGGTCGCTTTCTCCTCCGCTGTGCCGTCAGGACGCCCAATTTTCTTTCCTTGCCGCCGAGTCGCTTCGGCGCTCCGATTCGTCCATGCCTGACAGAATGCGTTCGCGAAGTGTCTCTCTTTCCAAACGTGCGAACTCGGCCAGTAAGGTAAACAAGAATTGAGCCACCGGATTACGCTTCCCATTCTTGAGCGTCTCTATGCCAAAGTTTTGAACGTAGATGCTTACGCCCAACTCAGTTAGTTCGTCGACAACCTGTAGGACTTCAACCGTTGATCGTCCCAACCGGGAGACTTCGCAAACCAACACTTTCTGGATCGCTCCCTGTCGACTCAGTCGAAGTAACTCCTGAATGCCATCCCGTTCCAAATTAGTACGAACACCGCTAACCTTCTCCGAAATCTCGGCCACTACCTGTACCAATTGGCTACGAGCAACCGCACGTAAGTCTTCCAGCTGGCGTTGATAGTCTTGCTCTCTTTTGGATACCCGAACGAAAATGGCGGCCTGTTGCATGGCCTAAAACTACGAAGCCTGTATCAACTAAACCACTTGGTTATCTTGATACAGTTATGGCTCATCGGAATCCTCTTCTAATTCATCATAACAGCCTTGTGTCTCCCAAAAACCGGAGTTACCCTTAATTTGATACAGTTTTGCCAATTTCTGGTTGATGGCTTTCAAGTCGAACCGTTCGGGGTGATGAGTGAAGTACCAAGCCGGTACATTATCTTCCAACGGGTTCTCGCCCGCCTGTAATCGTTCCACCAGCGTGTCCAACCAGTCATACGCCCAATACCGTTGCTCGTCAATTCGGTGAGTGTATACGTTTGGGCCTCCTATTTTTTCGGGTGGACAAGCTCGTTTACCCTCTAAGCAATGTGGATGCTGATATTGACCATCATCAGGAGTTATGGCTTCGATCCGCAGTTGATGAGCCCAACGGTCATAGTAATCATACAGGTAATGAAACGTGTCGTTAGTGCGTAGACCGAAATCGCCCAGCCGCGTAATCTGGGGAATGCCCAAGAACTGATCGCCACCCGTATAATCGATGCCATACTGACGACCAAAAATTTGAAAGTAATGCAGGTGCCAATTGTCCCAGCCCATAACTAATTGGACAATATGGTGCAACTGAACCACCGTCGTATCTCCCCTGACGACAAACCGGCGATACACTTGCGGATTGATGTCAAGTAGATGGATTTTAAGGTGATAGAGACACTCGTAGGGTTTAGCCGGAACAGGTTCAGGTGTCGGCCGTTTTTTCTTTTTCATAGGGTGGCGACAGGCTTACCCTAAAGTACGAAAATCGTAGATTCACCCCAGGCTTTTTTATGCTCTCCTATATTCTGCAGAATTCTTGTTGAAAACGTCGAATATATGAAGGATGGACTCACTATAATGCATATTCTAGAGGAGCGGCAGCAAATGCATTTTGCTGTGAGGCTGGACTTAAGACAATGGTATTGTGTCTCAAAGATGACATGAAGTCCGTGTATAAATGATGGCGCTCCATAGATCTTTGAGGATCTGAATGTGCAGGCTCAAAATGAGCTTTTAGCTCTTCAAAGCTGTCAAAACGCATTAGATCTTCCATGACAAAATTTCTTTTGTTGTCTTTTATCGCGCCAAATATAAATAGCGCATTTCATTTATTAACAATAAATGCGCCAAAAAGATTGTTAAAAGTCTGAAATTTAGGGCGTTTGTTGGCAATAACCCTTGCGAGAGCTACGCAGGTAAAAACGCCCCACAAAACCTGCTCATACATGATTTCATAGAATGCAGTGATTTGTCAATGGATTTTTGCGGTCAAAAATAATGTTTACATTATAAGTAAACACTTTGCGAGGCACCTTTGAAACCGGAACTTTGATAAATAAATCACGAGTGCCAACGGCAATTCTGAAATCAAAAAGGGGCGATTCTGAGTCGTGAGGAATTATGTACGATTCTGCAAAGAGACCCAACAGATAGGGGTACTTGCTGTTTAATATGATCAATAAAACCATTTGTAGTGCTTAAAGCGTGAACTATTAAACTGAACGGGTTTATTGAACGCGAAAAGGGCCGTTTCCAGCCCCTTCCCTCCTACCCGACCACCGTTCAGAAAAACCTCCGATACATTTTCAGGCTAAGACAGTCCGTATGCTACTTGATGACAGCCATAGCGGCAGCGTAATCAGGTTCTTGCCCTATTTCCGGTACTTGCTGTTCGTAGATGACTTTTCCTTCAGGATTCACTACGATTACCGCACGACTTAACAGACCTTTCATGGGGCCGTCGGCAATCTGAACGCCGTAAGAGTGGCCAAAATCAGTTCTGAAATCAGACAGCATCACCACATTTTTAATGCCTTCCGCCCCACAAAACGCTTTCTGGGCAAACGGCAGATCTTTGGAAATACAGAGCACGATTGTGTTTTTTAGTCCAGCCGCATCCTCATTAAATTTGCGTACCGATTTGGAACAAACACCGGTGTTCACACTGGGGAAAATATTCATGATCACATATTTGCCCTTATAATCGGCTAAGGTGTTATCCTTAAGATCAACACCGGTCAAGGTGAAATCTTGGACCGCTGTTCCCACCGCTGGTAGTTTACCAACGGTATGAATTGGTTTACCCCCTAGAGTAATGGCCGTACCTGTCGTTTGTGCCAGCGAACTACCTGTCATGAATAGGCCGACAATTCCCAAAAAAAAGAGTTTAAAGGCGTATGTGGCGCTGTTGATACCGGTCATAAATAAAATGGATTAAATTGAAAGTAATTCCTCAAATGTACAAAGGTAGTAGGTCTAATCAGACAACGGTCAAGCTATTTTTCGTCTAATAAACAGGCAGTCGTTTGAATTTACTAGACGATTAAAGCCCTGTATAATAGACGTACGTTTTCACTTTAGTGGTTTAGACAAATCGTTCACGATAACGTCCGAATTACTCTTCCCACTGGGCGGAGTGGTCAGGCCATTGTTCGAGTAAGAAATCGGCTAAGTCGGCACCGGCTACTCGTTCCTCGTCCGTGGCATTATCTTCCAAATAAGTCGAAACGGTGATCTGAAACCCTTGTGCTAACAGCTCACCCGCCACCCGGTTCCAGCGATCAAACGCACTTCTATCGTTCGATAGATCAGGAAATAACTCGATGCGTCGGCCGCGCAACGGG
>JANXVQ010000322.1 GCA_025351545.1 Spirosoma sp. | reverse complement strand
GCCCACCGGGTGCCGGGAAAGGAACCCAAAGCGAAAATTTAATTCAGAAGTATAATCTGGTTCATTTATCAACCGGTGATTTGTTGAGATCACAGATTGCCGCCGGCACCGAGCTTGGGTTACGGGCAAAACAACTTATGGACCAGGGCTTGTTGGTGCCGGATGAAGTAGTGATTGGTATGATTGAGAGTAAACTACAGGAGAATCAATCAGTTGCTGGATTTATTTTCGACGGGTTCCCACGAACAGTGCCACAGGCAGTTGCCCTGGATCAGCTCCTGAGTCAGCATGGGACAAAAATAAACGTTATGATTGCGCTTGTCGTGGATAGTGAAGAACTAACTCGACGTCTGTTGCTCCGGGGACAAACCTCTGGACGGCCCGATGATCAGAACGAGGAATTGATTCGACGTCGGGTTAAAGAGTATAATGACAAAACCGCTCCGGTGGCTGATTACTACAGTCAACAGGGGAAATTCGCTGCAATCGACGGCATCGGTGAGATTGGCAGCATTTTTAAAGAAATCTGTCATCAAATTGATGAGTCACTTGTGCGGTAACTACTTTATATGGCTTCATCAAATTTTATTGACTACGTAAAAATAAATTGCCGTTCGGGCGCGGGCGGAGCGGGATCAGTTCATTTCCGTCGGGAAAAACACACTCCTCAGGGCGGTCCAGACGGAGGTGATGGTGGCCGGGGCGGGCATATTATCCTACGCGGAAGTTCACAACTCTGGACTCTTCTGCATTTAAAATACCGGAAACACGTTAAGGCGGGCAACGGTGTAGCAGGTGAGGGAGGTCGACGTAGTGGAGCCCAAGGCGAAGACGTAATTTTAGAAGTCCCGCTTGGTACGATTGCCCGCGACCCGGAGTCGAGTGAGAAACTAGCCGAAATAACAGAAGAAGGCCAGGAGATTATATTATTTCCAGGTGGTCGGGGTGGTTTAGGAAATGACCATTTCAAGTCAGCTACTCAACAGGCTCCCTACTATGCTCAACCAGGCGAAGCGGGAAGCGAGGAATGGGTAGTATTGGAACTGAAATTACTGGCCGATGTAGGCTTAGTTGGCTTTCCAAACGCAGGCAAATCTACCCTGCTATCTGTCTTATCGGCTGCCCGGCCCGAAATTGCAGATTATCCTTTTACAACCCTTGTTCCTAATTTAGGGGTCGTAGCGTATAGAGATTACAAATCATTTGTAATGGCCGACATTCCCGGTATTATCGAAGGTGCTTCACAGGGAAAAGGCTTAGGGCTACGTTTTTTACGCCATATTGAACGAAATTCGATATTACTGTTTCTAATTCCGGCTACCAGTGAAAATATTAAACAGGAATATAATACACTCATAAATGAATTGCGGGAGTTCAATCCTGAGTTAATGGATAAAACTCGTTTGCTGGCCATTACAAAAATGGATCTCATTGATGAAGAAGCTCGCCTTAAGCTCGAAGATGATTTGCCTAAAAAGGTTTCTGTTGCTTATATTTCGGCAGTCAGTCAATCCGGTTTAGATGAATTAAAAGATATTATCTGGCAAAATTTGACAACAACCGCGCCAGTCTGATAGTACGTCCCTACATCTATCAGCAATTAACCTGGCTGGTCGCACTTTTAACTATTATGAAATACTTTTCCGTAGCCATTGGTACGGCGTTTATTTTATTGCTTCCACTTTTAGCAATAGCTCAGATTCAGGTTTCCTTTCCTACTAGTAGGGCAGTTCTCCAACGAAATAACGCCAATCAGGCCACCATCCGTGTAACTGGTTATTATACATCATCCGTAACACGGGTTGAAGCACGCTTACGGGCGCGTGATGGCCAGGGTATTTCATCAGACTGGCATACTATTCAGGATAATCCGTCCGGTGGTGTATATGCCGGTGATATAACAGGAACGGGCGGTTGGTATAACCTCGAAGTTCGGGGTATGAACAGCGATCAGCAGGTTGGTAATACAACCATCATTGAACGGGTAGGCATTGGCGAAGTATTTATTATTGCGGGTCAATCCAATGCACAGGGTGTACATCAAACAGCGCCTAATCCGCTAAACGATCGGGTTAATTGTGTAAATTATCGGTATTCCGATACAGGTTTCCCGAGTGATCCTTCAACACCTGTTTTTACTCAGCTTGATAATTCGCCAGGCTTCACAATTGCGCCCAGAGGTGTTGGCAGCTGGTGCTGGGGTCAACTGGGAGACATTTTAGTGAAACGGCTTAATGTGCCCGTTATGTTTTTCAATGCAGCATTTACAGGTACATCTTCTCAAAACTGGCGGGATACGGCTCCAGAAGGAGGCATAACTTACGGGCCGGGTGGTGCCTACCCAGCCCGTCAACCTTACATTAATTTAAAAATTGCTCTACAATTCTATGCCAATACATTGGGTTTACGAGCCATACTTTGGCACCAGGGAGAGACCGATAATCTAACGGATGTTCCAACTTTGCAGTATGTCAACAACTTGCAGTCTACCATTAGCCAATCACGACAGGATTATAATAAAAATATGGCCTGGGTCGTGGCCCGAGTCAGTTACGGCGATTATATAGGCGGTGTAGATCAAGCTATTATAGCTGGCCAGAATACAGTTATCAACTCCACGGCCAATGTATTTTCAGGACCCAATACCGATGTTATTCAGGTACCCCGAAAACGGCCCCCTCTCAACGAAGAAATAGGTCTGCATTTTGACTACGATGGCCTCATCGACGTTGCCAATGCCTGGAATGCCAGTTTGACTGATTCGTTTTTTCAAAGTGCAATACCTGTCAGTGCAGTTCCCTCTCCTACTATTTCAGTGGTCTGTGCAGCTAATAATAATCTAACCTTTACCGTTAATGGCAACTACCCGACTGTTCAGTGGGACTCGGGTGAGTCAGGCAGCACCCTTACCAAAGGGGCAGGTACTTATCGGGCGAAAATTAAAGATACTTTTGGTAATGTAGTCTTTTCGGGGCAAATACGGGTAGCTGACTCACCAGTGGCCACAGTTGTCGATAACCGTCCACCTTCTGTTTGTATTGGAAGTAGTTTATCGCTAACGACCAATTATGACAATATAACGTGGGTAAATCAGCAAAACAATACAAACGTGTCTACTTCCCGACTGTTCTCGACCACTTCTGCGGGGGCTTATTATGTCCGCTATCGAGATGTAAGCAGTTGCGATTTTACGTCAAATGTTCTGAATGTTGCTATAAATCCATTACCTGTCACCCCCACTATTTCAAACGAAAAATCGACAACATTTTGCCAGGGTGATAATACATCATTGCGAGCCAGCGCCGATAATATTCAGTACAACTGGAGCGATGGGCAAAAAAATAAAGTTGTCAGCGTTGGTAATTCAGGGTCTTATTTCCTTACGGTAACCGACCAAAATGGCTGTGCATCAGCTCAATCAAACACAATTGTTGTAACAGCACACCCAGTACCGGCTAAACCGGTCATTTCCACAAATGGCCCAACCACATTCTGTGCAGACCGAAACGTTACGCTGACGGCTCCTCAGAGTCTGGCTTATTTGTGGACGAGTGGCCAAACAAGCCAGACTCTTTCGCTCAGCCAGTCTGGCGATTTCGCCGTTCGCACCAGCAATCAATTTGGTTGTACATCGGTCCAATCCGATGTTGTAACGCTCAGGGTAAACCCTTTACCAAAAGTCCCTTCAGTTACAGCTAGTGGGGCAACAACATTTTGCGATGGTAATCGGGTTACGTTAAATGCCAGTAGTTCTAATGATGTAGTCTGGTCAAGCGGGCAGACTGAGAAAGGTATTACCGTTGCCATATCAGGTAATTATGCCGTGCAGGCTCGTGATCAGAACGGTTGTCTGTCGCCTTACTCAACCGTATTAGCGGTGAAAGTAAATCCACTACCCGCAACTCCAACCATTCTGGCTAATCCATCGCCAATCATTTGCGAAGGCAGTAGAGCCACATTACGCATTGATGGACCTTATACCGTTTTTTGGAGTACCGGCGATTCAACGCAGCGCATCACAACTGGCCTGGCAGGCACGTACTCGGCAAAGGTTCGCAATGCCAATGGCTGTATCTCCGCTCAGGCGGGCGCAATTACTGTTGAATTGAGACGACTTCCACCACCACCCACTATTAATGCTATTGGCACATATACTTTACAGGCTGTAAGTTCTACAAATGGAACCCAATTTCGCTGGCGTTTAGGAAGTGATTCACTTGCTGCTCAAACGTCTATTATTAAAGCAAATCAATCTGGTAGCTACACCGCCCGTTCATCTATTACTTATGAACCAACAGTAACCTGTTTTTCTTTAGCGTCGGCACCTTTCACATTTACTATTGATTTAACTAACAGAGGACTAAGTATCTACCCAAACCCAAACCCTGACAAGATTATAACGCTGGAAACAAAGGCGAATCTGATTAATGCAGTTGTCACGATTTATACGCTGAACGGTCAAGCTATTTTAACCTATGTTGTTCCTTCTTTCGACGAACGTAAACAACTTGTTTTAACAGGTCTATTATCGGGTTCGTATGTACTCCGCGTTCAATCATCCGATTTTGATGTTTCCAAACGAATTATACTTGGATTGTAATATTAACCCTACATAGACCGTTTAATCATCGGTATTAGCCTTAATTTTGCATTTTACCCAGAAATCGAATAAGTGAGAAGGCTACTGAATGGTAATGAAGATCGCGGTGGTTTTTGCACGTGTTTTTCATTACTGCCCGCCACAGATAGTAGGATAAAAAGGGTGTTATTGAAAGACAAAAAATGAGCAATCGTTATTTTCCAGTACACTTGTTGGCATTCGGTTTGATAAGCATCAGTATGCAAGTATCAGCTCAAAATGCCTCACAAGTACTCAAAATTACATATCCCGAAAGCCGGGCAATTTTTCAGCGTGAGAACGACAATACCAGCACCATTTATTTATCAGGTAGTTTATACCAACCAGTTGATAGCGTCCGGGCCCGTGTGCAGGCAGAAGAGACTGGACAAGGCCTGAATACTAACTGGACCACTATTCAGCGAAATCCACAAGGTGGAATTTTCCAGGGCTCTTTACGGGCAAAAGGCGGTTGGTATCGGCTCGAAGTTCAGGCTTTTGTGGGGGGCGTATCCATTGGCGGTGATGTGATCCGAAAAATTGGTATTGGCGAAGTATTTATCATAACTGGGCAATCAAACGCGCAGGGTTTCCAGAATTACGGTGCTGTAGGTGCCACTGATGATCGGGTCAATTGCGTAACGTATGATAACAGCACAGCAAACTCTCTGGCTGATCCGCCAGCTCCTACTTTTCAACAGTTATCCGCTACTTCACTAATTGGACCGCGCGGTCAGAGTGCCTGGTGCTGGGGATATTTAGGTGATTTACTCGTGAAGCAATACAATGTTCCTGTCTTATTTATCAATACTGCATGGGCGGCTACAAGTATTAAAAACTGGCGTGAATCTGCTGACGGACAAATTACAAAGAACATTTTTGCTCTGGGCACGCCAAACGAAAATTTTCCCATTGGTATGCCTTATGCTAATTTGGTGATTGCTCTTCGTTACTATTGCTCACTTCAGGGTTTGCGGGCTGTGTTATGGCAACAGGGTGAAACTGATAATTCACCGTTGCATTCTACCCGAAAGGCTTATGCAGCTGAGATGCAGTATTTAGTAAATAAAACCCGGGCCGATACCCAGCGTTATCCAGCCTGGGTACTGGCCAGATCATCTTATAGTAACTTTCAGGTTAGTCAGGATATTATTCAGGCGCAAAACGACGTAATTAATACATACAATAACAATGTTTTTGCTGGCCCATTTACTGACAATATCCAGATTCCACGCTTCGATGATGTGCATTTTGGCAACAGAGCCACCAATAACCCAGGAGATAAAGGGTTGAATGACTTAGGTCAGGCTTGGTATGAGAGTCTTAATCCTATTTTCTTTTCTAGCTCTCGTCCGCTTCCGCCCCTCCCGCAACCGACTATTAATGTTACTTGCGGACCAGCAGGTAATAGTATAACGCTGGGTATATCCAGTTTATATAAATCATATACCTGGAGTTCAGGGCAGACAACTCAGAACATTACCGTTAATCAACCAGGGTTCTATCGAGCTACACTGAAAGATAATATAGGTAATACCTATCTGTCGCCGGCACTTGATGTACAAGCTCCGATCCAACCAGCAGCGCCAACTATTTCTCTGGCCAGTCTGCCGGGTAAAGTAATTGATAACCAGCAGCAGATTTGCGCCGACTCGACTCTATCTTTAATTGCTAATACATCAGTAAATAGCACAGGGGTCTGGAGTTTGAGCACAACGAATACAATTAGTAAAGCCATCACGTTGAGCAAAGAAGGGACATATTCATTACAGGCAGTAAACGTATATGGGTGTGAATCAGCTCAGGTTACCAGCATAAATTTAACGGTACGACCCAAAGTGCCAACGCCAACTATCGAGCAAATTGGTGCCTATAGTTTACAGGCAGTTTTGCCAACACCAACGGGTGGACAGCCTGATTTATTCGACTGGCGACGGGCCGCAGAAGTGATTCCGCAATATGGCGCAGTAGTGAAAGTAATCGTTTCGGCTAATTATTCAGCTCGCACAAGAACAACGTACACGCTTGCAAATGCGCCCAACCTCACCTGCTACTCAGATTATAGCCTTCCCAAAGCGTTCACATTCGACAGGTCGAATGGTGGCTTGAGTGTTTATCCGAATCCGTCGACCACCGGCTCAGTCACAATTGAAACCATTGAAGACCTTACAAATGCAAACGTTGGTATATTCTCTCTTAATGGCCAACAAATTTTTTCAAGCCAGATTCCTTTGCTAAATGAACGCAAAGCGATTGACCTTTCGGGCTTGTCTCAGGGGGTTTATCTTATCCGGGTGCGTTCAGCTGGCTTCGACATATCCCGACGTGTTATTATTGATCGTTAACCATCTTTATCTTGTTTATGAGCGAAAGCCATTTCTTAAAAGAAATGGCTTTCGCTGTTTTAGCTTCTTTAACCTATTTATCTGAGGTTGATAAAACAATACTTGTAGCTTATCTTTGGAGGATAGTCGGTGTAACGCTTACGCGTAAATAAATGGGCTTATTGGTTTTATCGCTACCTTTGCCCTTATCCAGTCAACTGTCAATTATGAATGCAACTTACATCCCGGCCGATTATTTGCCGGTACTAATCCAATTGGGTTTGGCGCTTGGTTTCATCATTACAACGATGATTGTAACCCATTCTATTGGACCCAAACGGCACAGTCAGAAAAAGGATGATCCATTCGAGTGCGGTATTCCTGTTCAGGGTGATGCCCGTACGCCTATTTCTATCAAATATTTTTTGATTGCCATACTCTTCGTTTTGTTCGATGTAGAAGTAATCTTTTTATATCCCTGGGCGGTCAATTTCAAAGGGCTGGGGATGACTGGCTTCATTGAAATGGTCCTATTTATGGGACTACTCCTGGCTGGTTTCTACTATGTTATCCGCAAGGGAGTATTGAACTGGGAATAAGCTTTTTTAATGAATTTTAGAGCATATTTATTCGTTGTTATAGTAAGCAACACAACGTTTTATGGCAACTGATCTTAAACTGGCCGAAGCCCCTGCGAGTTACGATGGCCCAGGTTTTTCGGCTACTTCATTCGATAAAATTATTGGATTAGCCAGGGCAAACTCGCTCTGGCCATTACCATTTGCAACTTCCTGTTGCGGCATCGAGTTCATGTCAACTATGGCTTCGCATTATGATTTGGCACGCTTCGGTTCAGAAAGGCCAAGTTTTTCACCGCGCCAAGCCGATATGCTTCTTGTAGCCGGAACAATCGCCAAAAAGATGGGACCGATTGTAAAACAGGTTTACCTGCAAATGGCCGAACCTCGCTGGGTTATTGCCATTGGTGCCTGTGCATCGAGTGGTGGGATTTTTGATACATACAGTGTTCTACAAGGAATCGATCGTATTATTCCGGTCGATGTATATGTTCCAGGTTGCCCCCCGCGACCCGAGCAAATTTTGGATGGTGTAATGCAGGTCCAGGAACTGGCTAAAAATGAATTATTGCGCCGTCGGAATACAGACGAATATCAGAAACTGCTGAATTCGTATAGCATTCAATAGTAGAGACGTAAACGTTCGCGTCTCCTTCATCCATTCACTAATTGAAAATGCTGATCAACGAAGAAGTTGCGCAGATAATAATAACCAAGTTTGGCGAGACCGTTACGGATTTTGATGATCCGTATGACTTGTTAACATGTTCGACCAGCCGGGACCAAATTTTCCCGCTGGTAAAATATCTGAAAGAACATCAGACTTTACAAATCGGTTTTCTCACCGATATAACAGCTGTTCATTATCCAGATTCGGAAGGAAAAGAGTTCTGCGTTGTGTATCATCTGCACAGTTTGACGAACAATTTCCGGTTACGAATAAAAGTCTACCTGACTACGGATGACATTCACATTCCAACCCTGATTCCACTCTTCGCTGGTGCAAACTGGATGGAACGCGAAACATTCGACTTATTTGGTGTCATCTTCGACGGTCATCCTGATCTGCGCCGGATTCTGAATATGGAAGAAATGGATTACCACCCGATGCGTAGAGAGTATCCACTCGAAGATGCAACTCGGGAAGACAAAATTGATGCACTGTTTGGACGATAACAAATAGTGAAAGAGCGAAAGAGTGAAACCGGATCACCGGTCCAATGCGACTTAGTCGCTCTCTTTTACTCGTTCACTCTTTCGCTCTTAAAATATGGTTTCTGAAGAACTCGATATAGCCCCGAAGAACGTTCCGGCCCGAAACGATAATGGTCCGATTCAGTACGTTAATGAGTTGACGACGCTTAACCTCGGCCCAACTCACCCCGCCACACACGGCATTTTTCAGAATGTTCTGCAAATGGACGGAGAGAAAATTGTGTCGAGTGAACAAACAATAGGCTACATCCACAGAGCGTTAGAGAAAATTGCCGAACGTCGGCCGTTTTATCAGATTACTACCCTTACCGACCGCATGAACTACTGTTCGTCGCCCATTAACAACATGGGATGGCATATGACAGTAGAAAAATTGCTGGGTGTTGATGTTCCAAAGCGAGCTCAATATATTCGGGTTATTATGATGGAGCTGGCCCGTATTTCTGACCACCTTATTTGTAATGGCATTTTGGGGGTAGATACCGGCGCGTTTACGGGTTTCCTGTACATCTACCAGGAACGCGAGCACATTTACGAAATCTACGAAGAAGTTTGCGGAGCCCGACTTACAACCAACATGGGTCGTATTGGCGGTATGGAACGTGACTTGTCCCCAACAGCCATTCGTAAGATTAAAGAATTGCTGATTCGTTTCCCAAAGGTATTGGCCGAGTTTGAAAGCCTGTTTAACCGCAACCGAATTTTCATGGATCGCGTTGTTAACGTCGGCGCCATTTCGGCAGAACGGGCATTGAGTTACGGCTTCACCGGTCCAAACCTACGGGCTGCCGGTGTTGACTATGATGTTCGGGTCATGAACCCCTACTCATCATACGAAGACTTTGAGTTCGATATTCCAGTCGGACAAAGTGGTGATACGTACGACCGTTTCATGGTTCGCAACGAGGAGATGAAACAGAGTCTGCGTATTATTCAGCAGGCTATAGACAATCTTCCCGAAGGCTCCTACTTTGCCGATGCTCCTCAATATTATTTACCTCCAAAACAGGAAGTATATAAAAATATGGAAGCTCTGATTTATCACTTCAAGATTGTGATGGGTGAGATTGATGCACCCGTTGGCGAAGTGTATCATGCGGTTGAAGGTGGCAATGGCGAACTGGGTTTCTATCTCATTAGCGATGGTGGACGAACTCCATACCGATTACACTTCCGTCGGCCATGTTTTATTTATTATCAGGCATATCCCGAAATGTGTACAGGTCTGACGCTATCTGATGCCATTGTGATTTTGAGTAGCATGAACGTCATTGCCGGTGAGCTGGATGCTTGATCGCAAAAACAAGTAATTGTATGAAGACGATAGACTGGCAAGAAATAGTGGCTACGTCTCACTTAGATACAGTAATTGCAGTACGCAAATTACTTGAGCAAAAAGAATACGAAGAAGCTCAGGAAGCATTAGACGAACTGCAAAATGCAATGGCTAACGCTGAACGCAGGGCACTGAATAGCCAGCTTACCCGATTAATGATGCACTTATTAAAGTGGCGTTATCAGGCAGATAAGCGATCGACCAGTTGGGTACGAACAATAGTTAATACCCGCCGGGAGATTCGGGATTTACGAAAGTATATGCCCTCATTTACAAGTGAGTACGTAGAGAATATCTGGCAAGAGGCATTCGATGATGCTATTGCCGAAGCGAAAGCTGAGATGAATTTATCGCGTAAAGACAAGTTTGAACCGGCAGCTTTGACTTGGGAAGAAGTTTTTGACGACGAATATTTGCTGTAAATAATGACAACCGAGACAAATAACTCTGCCGTACAATTCACGCCCGAGCGGATTGCGAAAGCGCAGGAAATTATTGCCCGTTATCCGGAAGGCAAGCAAAAGTCAGCCTTGTTACCTCTCTTGCATGTGTTGCAGGAACAGGAAGGCTGGACCAGTCCGGAAGGAATGGACTATGTAGCCCGTATGCTCGACATTCAGCCTATCGAAGTGTATGAGGTAGCCTCATTTTATAGCATGTACCACCTCAAACCAGTCGGTAAACATGTTATTGAATACTGCCGAACGGGGCCTTGTTGCCTGATGGGTGGTGAGGAAGTATATGCACACCTGAAACAGCGGCTCGGCATTGAAACCGGCCAAACGACTGTAGATGGTCAATTTACAATCAAAGAAGTAGAGTGTCTGGCAGCTTGCGGAATGGGACCGGTGTTTCAGGTTCGGGAGAAATATTACATGCACCTCACCAACGAGCGCGTAGACGAGATTATTGACGAATTGTCGAAATAACCCATACATGGCGACCAAAATACTAACCGAACATATCAACGTTCCTGGCATTGAGACCTTCGATGTGTACCGGAAGCAGGGCGGCTACACAGCCGTAGAAAAGGCAATAAAGACAATGACTCCCGAGGCCATTGTTGACGAAGTAAAGAAAGCCGGCGTTCGTGGCCGGGGCGGAGCCGGGTTCCCGATGGGAATGAAGTGGAGCTTTCTGGCTAAGCCGGAAGGCGTTCCCCGTTACCTTGTCTGCAACGCCGATGAGTCGGAACCGGGTACATTTAAGGACCACTACCTGATGAAGAACATACCTCACTTGCTTATTGAGGGAATGATTATTTCGTCATTTGCGCTGGGGGCAAATAAGTCGTTCATCTACGTACGAGGTGAATTGATGTATGTTATCCATATTCTTGAGAAAGCTATAGCGGAAGCTACAGCAAAGGGGTTTTTGGGTAAAAATATTCTTGGCAGCGGCTATGACCTTGAATTGATCGTTCAACCGGGTGGT
>JANXVQ010000320.1 GCA_025351545.1 Spirosoma sp. | reverse complement strand
TCGCTGGATGAAGCCTATCTGGACGTTACAGATTATTTAAGTAGTCAGGCTACGGCTACCCAATTGGCTCAAACCATTAAGGAGAAGATTAAACAGGAAACCGGCCTGACGGCCTCGGCAGGCGTGTCTTACAATAAATTTTTGGCTAAACTGGCTTCGGATTATCGAAAACCAGATGGGTTATTTGTGATTAAGCCCCATCAGGGTCTGGCTTTTGTTGAAGAATTGAAAATAGGGCAGTTTCACGGGATTGGTAGCGTAACAGCTGCGAAATTGAATCAGCTTGGTGTTTTTACCGGGCTGGATTTGCGACAGAAAAGTGAAGCCTGTCTGACTCAACATTTCGGCAAAGCAGGTCGCCATTATTACTACATTTCCAGAGCGATAGATACCCGGCCTGTTACTCCGGATCGGGAGCGAAAATCGGTAGGGTCAGAAACTACCTTTGAACAGGATTTGATCGAATATGATACGTTAACCGCTGAGTTGCAGCCTCTGGTGGCGAGCGTTTGGGCATACTGCGAACGAACGGCAGTGGTAGGTCGAACGGTTACGCTGAAGGTGAAGTATTCGGACTTTCAACAGATTACACGCAGTCGCACCGTGCTTAGTCCGATAGTTAACCAATTGCTTCTTGCTCAGGTTAGTATGGAGTTGCTCTCTTCTCTTTTTCCGCTGTTGAAAGGTATTCGTCTTCTGGGCGTTTCCGTGTCTAACCTCCAAACGCTATCTACTGTGCAGGGAGGGCAGTTGGCCTTAGACTTATGATTCAAATCCCGGCTGTTGGTTAAGGACTGACGGGATTTGAATCAATTTAACTAGGCATTAACTTCTGCCACTAATAAATCCCGCTTTTCCTTAATCTGCGTAATTACGTCAGTGGTTGACTTTGTCCAGCTTGCGGCCTCGTCTGGGTCGCCAAGTTCAACATGTCGTTCGATGAGTTGATAGTAAGACTCAATCAGACTGTCATACTTTTTTATTTTGTCCTGTACTTTCTGCTTTTCGCTTTCCATAATTGTGTTTACTATTTCCACAACCCCACGTTGAGGTCGGTTTTGTCGTTCTACAAAGTGATCAGTTGATTCATGGCAATCATGTCTCTAACGATTTCCTGTTCATCATACATAGTGAGCTTACCCTTCCTCAGATGGGTATAATAGCTTTTCGCGGCATCATATGCCTCATATTTATTTCCACTACGCAGGGCCATATCGTATAGGCTTCGTAGTTCTTTCTGTTGTTTGCCGTGGCTGTATCTCGTGATCAGGACATAAGCAATGATAATTCCTATCAGGAATACAAAGAAGTTCATTTACCGCAAGTTTGGTGTGATTGTGTTTTAAAAACCAACTGTTTATTAAAACTTTAGAGGCAAATATCTTACTAAAATATTGCCTGGCAAGCCTTTTTCTTTGCTCATTTTTCTTTACTTGGGCCTTTGCCGGGCGTTGGCTCTTACTGTCGTGGGATCAGCTTTCTCCAACCGCTTTGGTGGTCCTCCGATGATAGATAGTCTAGTACGCCTTCTGCTGGACGAAGCCGTATTTTCAAACGTGTTGTGTAAAAACGCACCGCCAGCGCCATTCCTGAACGTTTGTTCCGCCGAAAATCATCGTTCCGGTCGTATCACACGGGAATCTTCTCGTGCCAAGCAAGAAGATTCCCGTGTGGGCAGATGTACATGCTAAGAAATGGGGTTTATAAGCTGATTGTTGATACCCGGCTAGTTTTTATTAGATCTGCTGATTATATTTTATTTATATGCGTATGCCTTTAGGTTTGTACTCTGATCGTATTCCGGGGTTCACTTTTCCGTTCTAACTACCGTCGATCACCCATATATGTGAGTTACCCCGGTTGGTACTGGATTCTGAATGGCATTGCTGGTAACATATCCTGGTTCTTTGCCAGTACTTGCTTAACCAACTTCTCTAACTGATTAAGCTGTTGGACGTCCAGTCGGCCTTCCTTGACCTGATACGCTTTCTCTAACTGAATTGACTCCCGTTGACGCTGTACGCCAGAATCGGTATCCGGTTTTTCATCCAGTGCCACGTAGTCAAAAAGTCACCTGGGATCTCACCTCCGCCCAAAAAAAAACCCCTACGCGCTTGGTCGGAGAACCACTACGTAGGGGACGCGCGAACACGATTACCAGTCGAGCCCACCGATGCAAAGATAGCGCAGTTAGGCACAGAAGCAAGTAAATAACCTTTTTGTCTCAATCTGTCGCATAAAGTAAACCCACCATGTATCTGCCTGGTCGGGGAAAAAGCCCATTCTCTTCTACGTAATGGCATGCGGGCTGATTCCATAAAGCTAAAGTAGATTCAATCCATTACTTGTTTTGAAGACTATGACGCCTGGGTGCGTACCCAAAGCTGCTATGACTTAGTGTCGTCAAACAAAAATTTATGAAATCACTATACGCTCTTCTAATACTGATAGTTGTTGCCTCCAATAATATTCAGGCCCAATCACCCCGGAAAGGGAAGGCTAACGTTATTCGAACGTTAATCGTAGATGGACAGAACAACCACGAACAATGGCCTAAAATTACGTTTATGATGAAGCGCTACCTCGAAGAAACGGGTAAGTTTTCGGTCGATGTAAAGCGGTCTTATTATACCTGGAATGGAGATGCGCTGATTGAAAAATATAAAATTCCGGGTGTCCGGAACACCAAAGCCCTAACCAAAGCCAGGGCGGACTCCAGCTTCCACCCCGACTTCTCGAAGTACGACCTGGTAATCTCCAATTTTGGCTGGAATGCCGCGCCCTGGTCCGATGAAACGCAGGCCGATTTTGAAAAATTCATAAAAAAAGGGGGTGGTCTGGTCGTTGTCCATGCGGCCGATAACTCGTTTCCCCTGTGGCCCGCCTACAACAAAATGATCGGCCTGGGTGGTTGGGGTGATCGCACCGAAAAAGACGGCCCTTTTGTGTATTACGACAACGACGGGAAGCTAATTAAAGACCCCCAACCCGGACGCGCCGGATCGCACGGTGCCCAGAACGAGTTTTTGATAACGGTTCGGGAAGCTAGTCATCCCATTACAAAAGGCATGCCGCTAACCTGGATGCATACAAAAGACGAGATGTATGACCGCCTGCGCGGTCCCGCCGAGAACATGACTGTGCTGGCAACGGCTTTCTCGTCAAAAGAAAACAAAGGGACCGACCGCAACGAACCCATGCTGATGACCATCGACTACGGAAAAGGCCGGATTTTTCATACTCCCCTGGGCCATATCGATTATTCCGTCGAATGCGTTGGGTTCATCACCTGCCTGCAGCGGGGCGCTCAGTGGGCCGCTACTGGCAAAGTCGACATTCCTATTCCCACCGATTTCCCAACCCCAACCGCCACCAGCAAGCGGAGCTTTGTTGAGTAACGAACTGCAAAAGACCTATCCAATTGTCAGTTGGATAGGTCTCTTGCAGTTCGTTTTTTTTCTTAAAGGTTCGCCCTGTTCGATAGGTACGCTACTTTAAAAGCTTTCATCGGATATAGACCCTGTTTTTAGATCTTTCAACGAAAAGGAATCAACGGTTCCGACGCCGGCAAAACGGATTTTGACACCATAAATTTGGTGCAGGGGCTGTGTATAGCCCGTTTTGTAAACTTGTCGATTGTTGATAAAGATAACTGCCTGTTTGGCGATAACCCTCAGAGTTAACGTCCCGCCCAACCGCAGATCTGCGCCCATAAAACTCAAATCATCCCGCTGCCCGCTTTTTTGGATATCAGAATTCTGTATCAAAATCCAGTGAGCACACCCCGGTCTCATCACTTCAAACATGTGTTGTGACGACTCACCCCATACCGTAATGCCAACCTGCGAACAGCGAACGCCCGCTCTGTCGGGAGAGGACTTTATGTGGGTTGTCAGTTCAAAATTATCACCATCAATCCTGGTAGGGTGGCTGTTGATAAACTCCATAAAAAACGTGCGGTTGGTGTCAATACCGGCGTGGGCAGCTTCAAGAGCACTAACTGTCCGGTGTCCGTCAGAAAATAAATGCTTCACATCAATTGGGTAAACCCGACTGGTATCGTGCATCATGTTGGCAGTAACCGTCCAGCCTGTAGTCTGTAAATAAACGGTTGAGGTATCTACATTCACGCCATCCTGTTGCAAAATGGCAAAATAACGGCCTGGTCGTTCGTAATAATGTGTGTAAAGGCTGTCAGTCGAATTGAGTTGTTCCCGTTTTCCATCGCCAAACAGAATGGTATAAACAGCTGATTCTGCCGATGTAGGCCTTGGGCGTTGGAACTGAAACACGGCTGAGTGCGGATTTTCGCCTAATGGATTCCGGCAGATAAGCCGGGCTGATTCGCTGCTGTTGCTTCGTTGCCGTAAAAACAGAAATAAGAGAGCAGCAGCTAAAATTACGCTACCAAGTAGCCCCGGCCGCGTCCATTTACGCGCCTTATTTTTTGGAGAAGACTGGGGTTCGGAACGTCTGAGAATCAACGGTTCTGTCAACTCCTTATCCACTATAACGGCATCAGATGTCCGCTCGGCGTGCCGGGCTTCCCATTCCTGGACCTTCACAAAATGGTCCCAATCTGGATGGCCGATGTAAACAGACAGTGCATCCCGAGTGGCTTTCTGGGGGTAATAGCGAGAGTCAGTTTTGATCTTGCCAAAAATTCGTTTCAGCGTGTTCGGGCTAATCCGTACGCGAGTTTGCTTAAAAAGTATATAACTCAGGCTTACGTAATCACTGTTGGTCCACTTGTCCCGGTCAGGTTTGCCATACGTTTCGCTTATGCGTTGGCAACAGACCTCCAAAAACGCAAACACGTCGGCCTTGCCAAGTTGTCCATTCTCTGTGACCATACAGGATAAAAGTCTGTTAATTAATAAGTTAAATTATCCAAAATTTCGATTAACAAAATGGGCAAGCCCAATTGTTTTCGCTGTATAATACAAAATTACCTTTGTATACTCGCATTTGATCCACACCCGGAGCGAGAATAATTGGCATAAAAACTATAAATATCTGAATATTATGCGACAAAAACTTTTACTGTATTGCGTCGTTTTTTTTGGATTATTCTACCCTCTGTTGGCGAAGGGTTGGCAGATGAGCGGACATAGTCCCGAAAAAATGACATCGTATTTATCTGGCATCGGTATCCTCACTGAACGCTCGAAACTTAATGCGAACAATGAGCCTTCTCAATCATCGACCGCCGATCGGCGCGGGACAGATGATCGTCTTATTTCGGGGACCATTACCGATGAAAAGGGCGTAACGCTTCCGGGCGTTAGCGTACTGCTTAAAGGGACTGATCCGACTAATCGGCAACGTGGAGCTGTCTCTGACGCTAAAGGCATGTTTCAACTAGCCGTACCCGATAAGGCTACACTGGTTATAAGTTTTGTTGGTTATCTGACTCAGGAAGTAACCGTCGGCAGTCAGACAACCTTTACCATTCAACTTGCCCCCGACACGAAAGCGCTGGAAGAAGTGGTGGTAGTCGGTTACGGCACCCAGCGGAAAATTGAAACGACCGGAGCCATCGCGTCTATTAAAGCCGCCGATCTGCTGCAAACACCCGTTGCTAACGTGGCGCAGGGGTTACAGGCGCGGATCGCGGGTGTGCAGATAACCCAGAA
>JANXVQ010000317.1 GCA_025351545.1 Spirosoma sp. | reverse complement strand
CCAACGGGGTGTAAATTCGGCCAGTAACTTATCAAACTCAAGTGGGAGTAATGAAGTCAAGGCCAAAAATTGGTCTTCATTTTTCCTAAGGGTATCAGCATTCATGGGGGCAAAGGTAAGCCCAAGAAGCTCGCGTTATAGCAGACAATCGTTTCGCATAATCACTAATCAGCAACAGTAAAATTATTTTTAGAAATAATAGTACCTAAAATGTATACACTCAGTCTAATAGTTATAAATAAGATTATGAATAGAAAAGATGGTAGCATATGAGTCACTAAGAGAAAATCTTGTTCGATTACTTGTCGAACAGGTTTTTGCATTTCACCCGGATATGACCGCCAGGGAGCGAGACGAATCCGTCCCCACATGCATGAATGCTATAGCACTCCTGACTGGTTCACTTCTAACACTCGTCGGAATAATATTATGGGTTCTTTCGTGATGTCTTGCCCATAGATCGCGTCAGGCTCGCGCACCCCAAAGGTTGATATAACCTCTTCTCCCGTAAGCTACTAGTAGATTCAGTAGCCATCTGGTGCAAGAAAAATAAAAAACGCCGACTCCAAAGGAACCGACGTTTATCTACTACACATGATGTTCAACATTACTTATTGTTAATTTAAAGATATATCACGAATAAAGCAGTTACGTTAAGACGAGGTTATAATATAGGGGATGTATAGTAGCCATGCAGCTTATTCTGGAAGCATGGCCATGTTGAGTGCATCACCGGATATGGGATCAAAAAACGGCCATAAAGCAACCGATGTTAAGTAAATGAGTCGTATTGGTATAGTCTTACCCTCTGTTTCTGGATGCGGGGCCTGACGTATATAAGGTATCATTGCTACAATATAGCGGCCTGGCTCGTCGTCAATCTCATTAAATAATAGTTCATGCTTTGTACCATAATCGTACTTATCGCCAAAAATCGTTTTACGATCAACCCAGGTATCGACCCCCACCTGTGTAGCGCGTCTACGATTAACATCAGTATAAAGCATGTATCGAATTAGACCCTGTGAAATAAAGGTATCTATCTCCTTTTCTATGTTTGACATGTAACATTTTTATGTTTTAGTTGAAACATAAAGATAAATAAAAAGCTTATTCAATAACAACTTTGGTGAAAAAATATTGAGTCAGAAACTAAAAAAATTTCTCTCAAAAATATAAGTAGTGAGTAGGTCGAATAAGTATGTAAGCGTAAAATTTAGAATTGTAAAGAGGCAAATCCAGTCCCTTGCCTCAGTTGTAAGTATGACTGGATAAAGAAGAAAGTTTTTCACTGGTTCGCCACTGGAAAATCAGTTGATTTCTTCGTATCAACCCATTAAGATCTCCTTTACCAACAGGCGGTTTTGTTTTTGAGACACATATCACCCAGGCAATCCCAATAGGGCAGTTACGCAACTGCCTCGCCCTCATGGATTCTACTCTTATTTTATTCGGCGAATATTTTAAAACATGACTGCCTGTATTGGCAAGTAGATATAATTGCTACTTCTTCTTCAACCCTGTTACTGGAATTGAGATTAGAGTTGAAAATAAGGCGTATATTCATATACATTTAACCAATTTTCAGTCATGGCAGGCAACACACTTGTAATTGTCACCGGATACGGCTCCATTACACCAAAGCCGTGGAAAAAAGCTTACTTAAATATTAGCGAAGAAAATGCTGCCATGCGGTTTCAAAAAGAGCATCCCGGTGTAAGGGACTCCAGCGTCAAAAGTGTACAGTTTGACGATGAATTTTGCATTGGTTCCACGGGAGAGATCACTCTTTATTAGTTAGTTAGAGCCATTATTATGCAACCAACCTTAACGGCAATAGTTAGCTTTTATAAACGAAGAATGGCCCGGTCAGTACTAAAATCCAGTTGGATTAGTAGTTAAGAAGTCCTTTGGAGCATCCCATTTGCTGGTAAACTAATGGCCAGCGACGACGAGAGACCGGGTATCTCATGCCTGTAGTCAAATAAACGCATGGGCCGTTAAGGTCATTATCAACCCGGTTAATAAACCGACGATTTACCAGGTGACGGCGATGTAGTCGTATAAACCAAGTCGATGGCAGCTTAGCCTCAAACGATTTGAGCGTATAGGGCACCAGTAACCGATGCCCATTTTCCCATTGTAGCCAGGTATAACTTGCTTCGCCCTCTAAATACATTAAATCAGCAATAGGAATCCACTGGGCACCCGTGCCTGTCAAATATACGCGCAGAGGTGGCCAAGCAAGAAGATCGGGTTCAACTATTGGCAAATGGTTAGAGTAAAACGCCATATGGATAGATAAATGGTTATATAGTATATACGAATTTAGTTAATAGTTAGATTCCAGCGAGAAAATTTTAGAACATTTTAATTAAAAATCATGGCAGAAAGGAAATAGATTGACAGCAAGAATGGATCAGGCCGTCCCATTGCGGGATGGCTTGAGCATTTGAAAAGAAAAGCATAGGGTGGATATATACGCGAATAGGGAGTGTCGGGATTGACTGGCAAATCAAGACTCGTCAACGCCAGAAAATGTCAGCGCAAGTTTATGAGCCGTATTGCAGAGCATAGTCATTCATAGTTAATAATCAGAGATAGACTGTTCGGCTAGAAGCTTGTTGTCTAATCAAATCGTCAGATTCTGTAATTTGCGGAGCAACGTTTACCAACTTATTCATCGTTCTTCGTCGTTATGACCAAAATCCGCCATCTCGCTGCTCACATAGAAGCATTGGCTCCCCTCGCTTATCAGGAATCTTACGACAATGTAGGCTTACTTGTGGGCGATCCAAACACTGACATCACAGGCGTTTTGGTCACGCTCGACGTTACCGAAGCGGTTGTTGATGAAGCCATTGCCAAGGGTTGCAATGTGATTGTAGCGCACCATCCAATAGTTTTCAAGGGCCTGAAAAAACTGAACGGTAAAACCTATGTTGAGCGGACAGTTATCAAGGCTATAAAAAATGATGTTGCGCTCTACGCGGCCCATACCAATTTAGACAATGTGGCAGGGGGTGTTAATTTTAAAATTGCGGAGAAGTTAAACCTGAAAAATGTCAGGATACTATCTCCAAAAACGCAGCTGTTAACAAAATTGGTCACGTTTGTACCCGTAGTCGATACACAACGGGTATTGGACGCCCTTTACGCAGCCGGGGCGGGTCAAATTGGAGAATACAAAAATTGCAGTTTTCGTACTAGTGGTACGGGAACGTTTCAGGCCGGTGATAATGCCCGGCCGGTAATTGGTGAAATAGGAAAATACCACGAAGAGGCCGAAAATCGGATTGAGGTGATTATTCCGACGCACCAGCAGGGTCAACTTTTAACCGCTCTCCGCCAGACGCACCCGTACGACGAAGTGCCTTATTACCTGACGGCTTTAGATAATCTGCATCAGGAGGTCGGTTCCGGTGCAGTGGGCGAGTTGCCGGATGCATTAACCGGTGAGTCGTGGCTTGCGTACTTGAAGGAACACATGAGCCTAAATCTAATTCGGTATACGCCCCTTCCCAATTGTCCCATCAGGCGTATAGCGGTATGCGGGGGCGTTGGTAGTTTTCTTTTGCCCGATGCCCTGCGTGCCGAAGCCGACGTTTTTGTGACTGCCGATTACAAATATCACGAGTTTTTCGATGCTGAAGGTCGTATTGGTATCTGCGATATTGGGCACTATGAAAGCGAAGTCTTTACGAAAGACTTGATTCGTGGGCATTTAGCAGAAAAATTCACTACTTTTGCGGTAATTTTATCAGTAACGGACACGAATCCGGTTCGATACTTCATATAGCACTAACTACATTCCGAATGGAACTGACGATTGCGCAAAAATTAGACGCTCTTCTGAAACTGCAATCCCTTGATTCTCAACTTGACGAACTCATTAAAATTCGAGGTGGCTTGCCCGAAGAAGTCCGTGACCTTGAAGACGATATCGCTGGCTTTGAAACCCGGATTGGCAAGTTTCAGAGTGAAATTAAGACGCTGGAAGAAGAAATTGAACGTAATCGCGTGGCCAAGAAAGACGCCGAAAAGCTGATCACTAAGTACAAAGATCAGCAAATGAACGTCCGTAACAACCGCGAGTTTGACGCCATTTCGAAAGAAATAGAATTACAATCGCTCGAAATTGAACTGGTTGAAAAGCGTGGTAACGAATCTCAATTCCGGGTTCGGGGCAAAGAAGAAGAAATAAAAACGACTCAGGCTGCTCTCAACGAACGGAAAGAAGACCTGAAAGCTAAAAAGCAGGAACTGGACCAGATTACGTCTGAAAGCCAGGAAGAAGAGAAGGAAATCATTAAGCAACGTGATCAACAGGCATTGACGATCATTGAGCCGCGTTTGTTAAACTCGTACAAAAAGATTCGGGGCAACGCACTCAACGGTTTGGCCGTTGTTATGGTGAAACGCGGAGCCTGCGGAGGTTGCTTCAATGTGGTGCCACCCCAACGCCAGGCAGACATTAAAGACAAAAAGAAAATCATCGTCTGCGAACATTGCGGCCGGATTTTCGCCGATGTCGAAGGTGTCCCTGAACCAGCTCTAACGGGCCGTGGTCGGTAGTCATTGCCAACCCGGATACTAAAAAAAGGTCGCCATGTGGCGACCTTTTTTTAGTATCTATACGAACGGCCGGCCGTTTTTTTGTGCCAAGTATTAAAGAAAATTTCAACCACAGAGGCATAGAGAATACAGAGGTGTAAAGGATAGATTTTTAACGTTTGAAGCTCTGCGTTCTCTGTGTTTCTGTGGTTGAAATTTTTGCTTTGGTACGTAACTTACTCTGAATTAGTCATATCTATGTCCATGATTCGCCTTGCCGTTGTTACAGTCCTGCTGCTGTTACGAACGCTGATTGTTCAGGCGCAGGATTTTGTCTGGACACCGAGCTTGCAACGGACCTATGTCGATCTGCAAAAACTAACGGTTCAACCTGCCCAGCCACTATCGGTTCACGAATCGCCAGGCGATGGGATCCGCATTTTTCTGGACGATTATACTGATATGCTCAGACTCGTCACCTCCGACGACGATCGGCTATTTTCGACCCTGAGCGACCGGGAAGATGAGCGAATCGATGCGCTGAAAAAAATGGATGACACCTCTCCCTGGCAACGCGTGCTGCTAGCCGAAGTGCGGCTTCACTGGGCATTCGTCAAGCTGAAATTCGGCAAGGAAACGAGTGCGAGTTGGGATGTCATTCGGGCTTATAAACTGCTGGCAGAAAATCAGAAGCGATTCCCTGATTTCCTGCCAACCTATAAGTCACTTGGCACGCTACACGTCATGATTGGCTCCGTGCCGAATAATTACGTTTGGGTAGCTAACCTGCTCGGTCTGCATGGCAACGTTCGACAGGGGCAGCAGGAACTACACCGCGCCCAGCAAGACCCAACCTTCGGACTTGAAGCCCGACTGATTGATTTGATGGTGCGAACCTATGTTCTGAAATTTACCGCAGTCGACGGAAAAAACTTGCAACGTTTAGTGAGCGAACATCCTGATAACTTGCTGTTACACTTTTTTGGGGGAACCATCGAGCAAAAAAATGGCCACAGCGAACAGGCCTTTGCTTATCTGTCTAAACGACCCACGGGTAAAAACTATCTGAACCTGCCAGCCATTGAAAATATTCTGGGTGATATTTATCTACAAAAAGGCGAATACATAACGGCAACGGCTCATTTCCAACAATTTCTGAACACCTACAAGGGGCAAAACTTTCTGAAAGACTCGTACTATAAATTATTTCTCTGCCATTGGCTAGCCAGCGACAGAACCGATGGTGGTGCAACTGCTCGCTTACCCGACATTAAATCCCAGGTTTTTTTACAAAACGTTACGATGGTTGGCCGAACGACAGTCGAGTCGGACAAGGCCGCACAAAAGTTTGCAGAAGTGTATTTACAGAAAGGAGCTTCACCAAACCAGAAAGTACTGATGCGGGCGCGTCTTGCCTCCGATGGCGGTTTTACAGATAGTGCCCTGGCTTATCTACGTCCGTACAATGAAGCTAAATTCCCGATAACAATCGAAAAAGCAGAGTACACGTATCGAATGGGTCGCATTTTCCAACGGCGGAATGACATCGACTCAGCCATTCCTTATTTAAGTCGT
>JANXVQ010000286.1 GCA_025351545.1 Spirosoma sp. | reverse complement strand
TGCCAGTGTTTGGCGGCCCGTGTTTGTGGGATCAAAAGGTTGCAGTAATCGGACATAATCTGTAGCAACCCAAGCCGTAAATACACTTTTAGCACGGAAAGTAACCACGTAACTCAGATAGCTTTCGTTGTCGCTCTGCCGCCAGGCCGGGTCGAAAAAATAGATAGACGTTAGTGTTGGTCCGTGGCTAAGAACCCCGCTGGCAGTCGGTAAGAACGTATAGCCAACAGTTGCCGTGCCCCGTTCATAACCCCGGCGCGGCACATAGCCTGCTTCGGCCGTATAATTCTTGCCAACGGATTCTACTTGCCCGCTGATGAGCCATCGACGTGTGTTGTATTGTAAGTTAGTGGCATAAACGGCGTCATTTCCCGGTTGTTCCGGGCTGAATGATTTGACATACATAGCCTTGCCAGTCCAAACGTTATTCGAAGAAGCTAAATTATATTCCAGTCCTAAATTTCGATTATACCGGCTATAAAGAGGTTTGTCGGTGCTTGGCGTATAGGATAACGACTCTTTATTGACAAATATCATCCCGATATTCGAGCGGGCAGAAACCCGCCGTTGCAAGGCTACCACGGCAAAATTCTGCGCAGGAAGCGCATCCAAACCGGGGTTCACATTGTCAACGCGCCCGGTTTGCATATCCATGATACCTATCCGCCAATCTTTATTGAGCTTGCCACTCAACCGTGCCCCAAAGCGAATTGGTACGCCACCTAAACCAATTCGGCGGCTGAAAAACGGGCGAATTGTTGCATAACCGAAGTTAGTAAACTGGTCGCCGTTTTCCAGGAAAAACTGTCTCTTTTCCGGAAAAAAAAGTTCGTAACGATCAAGGTTTGTTACCTGCTGATCCACATCTACCTGCGAAAAATCGGGGTTGACCGTAAGGTCCAGATTGAGCGATGAAGTGATGGCCACTTTCGCATCAAGGCCAATATTAAATCGATCTCGGGTTGGAACACTGTTCTGATAGTCACGCGATAAACCGCCTAAGACATAGGGAATTAGCGAGATATTTGGACCAGGTTGTGGTGGCGGCTGATCCCAAACTAATACGCCCGTTAAAGCCAGCGATGCTGTTGGGAACTGACGCTGAATGGGGGTCCAGGATGATTTTTCCGTTGTTTTTAAATCCTGCCGACTAAAGTTGATACCCCACCGGCTAATACCTCGTTTATAACGGATAGTTTTAAACGGAATGGCTAGTTCGATCACATACCGATCGGGGTAGTTACGAACAACTGATGTCCATTTATTGTCCCAGCTTAGGTTCGCTTTACCCCCTTCATACAGTAAGCCATCCCATTGTGCTCCGGCGGCATTGGTGCCAAACGTAAACCCGTTAGTCTGGTCGTCGAAGGTGTCCATGAAGAAAATGAAATTGTCGTTTTTAGTGAAACTCCAGTCGCGCCGGAGGGATTCGACAATGTAGGGACCCGCCACATTACCGTGGTAACAAACGGCACTCAGGTACATATTATGGTCGTCATAGGCCATCCTGACTTCGGTACGTACCTTGGCGATACTGGTATCCATAGGCATGACCATCCAAAAATCGGTTGCTATTTCGGCAGCCTGCCAGGCGGGTTCATCGACCGCACCATCGACAATGACTGGCGACGTAGCCCGGTTGATATGAAGTTGGTACTGCTCGTTTTTTTTCTGAGCCAGCAGAGGGCAAGAAGAGCCCATTAATAAAATGAGCAGCGAAAAGAGTGGAAGGAATCTCACCAAATAAATGCGTTAGAAATGAATGATAAAAGAGGATGACAGGGCAAATTTACCTCGTTCGTCTTAAAAAAAGAGACGCAACGATAAATTGACCGTTGCGTCTCCAAATATTAAAATAGATCCATATTAGTTGCCCACCATAAACACGGCGTTGCCGAACAACAGCTTGCCATTGTACCAGAATCCCCGGAAAAGTGGGTCATCGGCCAGGTAAACGATACTTCCCCGGCCATAACTCTGGACACCCATTAACAGCGTATTTTTTAGTTTTTCTTTTGCGTTTTTACCCGAAAAACCAGCTATGTAATTGTCCGTTTTCAGATAACCCACGTTCCAGCCTTCTTTCAGGAAATCAAAATTATATGCGTTCTGTACTAACGTGTAGTAGCCGCCTGCCAAGCCGTAGCCCAATGGGTGAGTGGTATCAATATTGACACGGTAAATACTGCCGGGTGTATCATCCGAAAGGGCCGTCCGTTCGCGGTCGCCGTATACTTTTAAAGAATCCACCAGGCTGACCTTTTTCGCTTTGTCCTTGTCGCCTGGCTTATCTTCTTTTTCCTTTAAGTCAAATCCTTCTTTGCCTGCCAGAAACGATGCCGCCCGTTCCATCGCTATGAGTTTGCCGCCCGAACGAACCCATTCTTTAATCGTTGAAAGGACTTTCTCGTTCAGGAATCGACCGTAATTGTAGTTAGTTGGCAAAATCAAAATGTCCAGTTTATTCCAGTTAACATTGTCCAGGGTATTACCATTGAGCAGCGAAATTGGATAGTTTAATTCCTGGTCGAAGAAATGCCAAACCTCGCCCGCAGCCGGGGGAGATGTGCCGTCGCCAACTACTAATCCTACACGGGGCGCTTTCAGTCCCGTCACAAAGTCAGACCCGAAGTCAGATCCTTTGGTTACGAAACCTGTTTGCACGGGTGTTAGATCGGCACCCGTCCGGGCGGCTTCGGCCCGAACGAGCGCGTCGAAACGGTCGCCAAATCGTTCATTGCCAGCCCGTGTTATAATCAACGTGCCGGATGGATAGGTTTTGTTTTCTAATTCAAACGGTTTCTCAGCGGCCCGTGCTCTGACTTTCTGCTTCAATAAACCTGCCAGCATCTGCACGGCTGGCAGCGATTGCCAGCGAACAACATACGCATATGGTTTGGCGACCGTAGCTGACGCAGAACTACTAGTGGTCGATGCCACTGGTGTCAGGCGTGTAGACAGACCATATGTCTGTACGCCAAATGCATATGGCAGCGACCAGGCTGTAATGTCATACGTTGCCGAGTCTTCCAGCGCCGAATTTGGCTCAAACAATATTTTGAGCAACGTCGATTTTGGCTGGTATGCACTGATAACCATGTCTTCTGCCGATACAGAAACGCTTTTCTCGTTCTTCTGATTTGTGTAGTTGAAACCCGGCAGCGTTTGGGCTTTACCGGCATAGCCATAGGTTATTTTGTTGCGATCCAGCAATTGCTGCAATGCTTTCAACCGGCTCGTATCGCCGTTTGCCTTGACGACATAGCTTTTATATGGTCCAACGGGTGAGTTTCGGGATTTGTCAAAAAACTGACCAAATTCTTTCACTACTTCAGCCGGACGATCAGCAACCGATTCGAGCGTGGCGATGCTAGCTGTATAATGATGCTCAATCCGTTGATGGAGAGTGAGTGTATCGCCGTCGGCTTTTTCGATTGCCAGCCCGGCCCGGCTATTGCCGCCCTGTTCATAGGTCATGCCAATAGCCCCGTTATAAGTTGGGTAGGTGTCGCCATAGCTCGGGTAGAACAGGTCAAAGCGTTCCCGAGTGTAATAAAGCCAGCCATTTTTGTCGAAATACCGGCTGCAATATTCACCGATAGTTTGCTGGAATTTTCGTTGGAAAGGTGTAATATCTTCGTGGTAAGGTTTGGCCGAAGGCGCGAAATAATAAGGACTCTCAACGCCCATTTCATGGAAGTCACCGTGCAGATGGGGCATCCATTGCTGGTAAAGAGTCATGCGTTGCTGCGTAATTTCCTGCGTTTGCCAGGCCCAATCGCGGTTTGGATCATACAGGTAGTGGGTGTAGCGACCACCTGGCCAAGGTTCGATGTGCTCGCGAGCCGAAGGGGTTGGGTCGGGCAAACGGCCCATCATTTGATTGTACCAGTTTACATAGCGGTCGTGGCCATCGGGGTTCAATCCGGGATCGAGAATGACAACCGTTGTGTTCAAAATTTTCTGTGACACCGCATCTGTTGTATTCAACAGCCGGAACAACACTTCCATAAACGCTTCGGAACTTACAGGCTCATTGCCGTGAACATTATAGCTGAGCCATGCAATGGGTGGTTGAGCCGCTGCTGTGGGATTGCCGTCTATCAGGCCAATGCGTTTCAGATTATTAGTCCGGATTTCTTCCAGTCGGCTCAGATTTGCTTCTGAGCTAACCGTCACCACCATCAGTTGGCGACCTTCATACGTGGTGCCGTACGGAATAAGTTTAATGCGGTTGGGAAGTTGCCGGGCTACCTGTTCGGCGTAAGCCAGTACACGGTAGTGGGGAGTAAAGCGTTCACCAAACTGATAACCCAGAAATTTTGCGGGTGAATCGACCGCAGCGGATGATGTTACAGAGGTTGACGAAGAGGGAGTTGACTGTGCCAAAGCCGACAGTGACGCGACCGTTAAGCCTGCCAGCAGCAAAATGTATTTCATGTAGGCGAAAAAAAAAATTGAAGTGCTAACCTCCTCAAAAATAGCACTAAAAGAGTCAGAAATCCCCTTTTTGGATTTTTTTTAAGGGCTAGTGTTGCATTATTGAAACATCGCCTTACCTTTGCACCACGTTTCGCCAACACAGCGGCAATAAGCCAAAAGGTTGGGTCTTTTAAACAAGACGGCCGATTCGTCTAGCGGTTAGGACACCGCCCTTTCACGGCGGTAACACGGGTTCAATTCCCGTATCGGTCACAAGTCCAGTGACTAAATTCCAGAACCAGCCCCGAAACGGCTGGTTCTGTTTGTTTATGACCTATCTATCTGATTTAGTGTCTTCCAGCGTCCGTAAATCATGCAGATAACTGCATACCTGTTGCAATACAGGCTGCACACTTTCTTTTGCTTGCCAATATCAGGTGCTCAAAAAAAGTTAGTCTGCTGGTCCATTGGCTGACGCAACCCTTATCGGACTTTCTCCGTATGGTGAAGTAGTGCGCATTGCAAATCGGCGAACGGCTTGTAAGGCGAGACAATCTTTTACGGATTAAACGCTGGCTCTATTAGAGTCAGCGTTTTTTGTTTCCATCCCATCAACAAAACAGTCGCTACCCAAATAAGTAGCGACTGTCAGTACCCTCTGTAACTTTATACTGGAGAGCATACGGTCTGTATAAGTAAATTGTTTTTGGTCTAAAAGCCAATCTCTCCTCTCCCTGTTAAATAATCTCCCAATAAATCAAGTCATAGCTTTAGGACTTTCGCTTAGCTTTTTAAAA
>JANXVQ010000269.1 GCA_025351545.1 Spirosoma sp. | reverse complement strand
CACCCAAATACCAGCAGATTTATAACTCAATTATAGAGGGAATCGAAAATCGGGATATTCTGCCGGGCGACAAGCTCCCATCTATTCATGAGCTATGCGCAGAATTCGATATTTCGAAAGGCACTATCGAGCGAGCCTATGAACTCCTGAAGGAGAAAGAAATTATTGGTGCTGTTAAGGGAAAGGGGTTTTATATTAACTATACGCCAACGGGGAAAAATTTAAAAATATTCCTGCTATTCAATAAGTTAAGTGCTCACAAAAAAATTATTTACGATTCATTTGTGGAGCTACTCGGGCCGGGCGTCGCTATTGATTTCTTTATTTATAACAATGATTTTCGGTTGTTTCGGGATTTGATTCAGCGGCAGGCTCGCAATCATACTCACTATGTTATTGTTGGCCATTTTTTTGAGGGAGGAGAAAAAGCCGATGAGTTGATTAATAGTTTGCCGAAACACAAATTAATTATTCTTGATAAAGAACTGGAAGGAATAACGGGTAACTACGGAGCTGTATTCCAAAATTTTGAACGAGACATTTATCAGTCTTTAACCGATGCTTTGCCACTGCTAAAAAAATATACAACTCTATGTATTCTGTTCCCCGCTTACAGCTATCACCCGAAAGCCATATTGAACGGATTCTATAAATTCTGCTACGAACATGGGTTTGAAACGCGGGTTATCAATAATATTCAGGACGAGGTGATTCAACCCCAGCATGCGTACATCAACCTAATGGAAGAAGACCTGGTTGAGTTGATCAAAAGAATTAAAACGACTCCTTATATTGTTGGTCAGGAAGTGGGCATTCTTTCGTACAATGACACTCCACTAAAGGAATTTTTACTGGACGGAATTACAGTCGTATCAACTGATTTTGCCCAAATGGGCCGCACAGCAGCCCAATTGGTACTGAATGCCAGCACAGAACATGTAGAAAACCCCTTCCATCTCGTCGTCCGAAAATCGCTTTGATTTATACACAAAAAGGGAATGCAGAAGTAAAAATCACATCTGCATTCCCCTTTTTTGCGTTCAATTGTACGTTAGTATCGCACAACTTTAAATCGAGATATGCCACCGTCGAAACGGATAGTCATTTTCTTTTTGGCCGTGTCATAGCCGGGACTGACAAACTCCCCCCCGCCTACATCGGCAAAATCGTCCAGCTGCTCTATATTCAGGGCACCATCTTTCTTGATCCGGCAACCAACTTCTTTAGGAACCCGAACCGTAACCGAAGCCGCACCCACATCTAATTTCACGTCGGTCTGGTCCGATTTAGCACCCAGTTTCAGATCGAGATCAGCGGCACCAACCGCCAGTTTCAAACTCTTCACGGTATAAGCGCTCAAATCCAAATCGCCCTGACCAGCGCCGAGCGCTACATCCATTGTCCAAACGGGAGTGGCGTTCAGATGAACATCTACACGGTTATCAAAATTGCCGTTTTTCAGATCAACGTGCTGGTTTTCTTCCGTCGGCTTTAGCTCAACCATTGGAATGTGCGTTACGGCATCACGATCCACCGACATTGAATACGTCCCGACCCTTTGTTTGGTATCGGCTTTGATGAGTTCGGTTGTTGGTTCGCTGATAACAAACCGGCCGGCCCCACCCGATAATTTCAACACGGCTTCCCGTGTATCAGTGTCCATTGCTTCGGCAAATGTATTGGTGTGCGTTTCGGTGCTTTCCGACTTCCGGCGTTCCCGTTCTGAACGATAGCTATCTTCACCATCGTTGTCGTCATTGCCATTGTCCGAGTCGCTCTCGCTGTTATTGTCGTTGTTGTCGTTATCATCGTCGTTCTGATTCCAGCGCATATCAAATCCTTCGCGATTTCGGTCGTGGGATAGAAAGCCAAACAGTGTGGTGGGTACAGCTACGGCCAGCATTACGGTTGTAATAAAAGCCGCCGGATTGCCACGCCGTTCCAGAATCAGATTAACGCCCGCCAGAATTAATAAAGCAGGCCACAAATTCACGAGTGAATGCCAATCCACATCTAACCAGCCCGCCCGCCGAGCCAGAAAAAGTACGCCCAGCGTAAGTAGAGCAATGCCCCAGAATAATCCGTTTCTTCGTTGCATAATCGTTTTTATCTTTATGAGGCAATCAATAAGATGTGTTTACATTGACGTCCTATTGCCTGCATTCTCTGTCACTTATAAGGTGCCGTTCGGGTCGTTCGGCGTATTTTGAGTCGGATCGCTTTTGTAGGCATCATTCTGATTATGGTCGAACGGAGTCTTGATTCGATCTCTGAAAATCAACCATAAGCCGATAGCAATCAGAATAAACGGCCACAAATCACCGAAGTTGATGTCGAAGTAGCGATCAATCAGGAACAGGATGCCAAGAAGAATTAGAACGGCTCCGCCAATGATACTACGATCGGGCGATGCGGGCTTATTTGGATTATAGGGATTCATGGAGAAAATAGGGTTTGCGTAAACGGTTGATTGACCGACAGATCCAACAGAGTAGCGTTGGGGCAATGCGATCCACAAGATAATATAAATGATGATAGCGGGAAAATGGGGCAGAAAAATCCCGACCACAAAAAGTAGACGCACCAACGTGCGATCAATTCCAAAATAATCGGCCAGACCAGCGCAGACACCCCCAATTTGGGCCTGGTCAGCAATACGTTCCAATCGTTTGTTCATGGCTTCCCCGGAGCGCCGGACCGTTGTTTAAATACGATGTAAACGTACCAGGTGAACAGGCTCAACAAAAGGAGAATAGGAAGAATGGACGCGCTTATGGATGGATGTGTGTTTTCAATGATAGTAGGCAATACATAGTAGTGGCCAATCAACAGTATTTGTGCTATTATGGCCCTTCAGGCTATTTATTGGGCGCAACGATCAACTAATCCTCTTCAATCGCTTCCAGTATATCCATCAATTCGCCGAACTCTTTGTTGCCAGGCTGTTCTTCCAGACCCCCACTCAGGGCAATGCCCCTGACCGATAACGCAGTCAGCAGCTCATGAACATTTTCGGCCGAAATACCGGTTCCCAGCAAGATTGGATAACGGGCTGCCTGCCGCTGTAAAAACGTTTTTAAGTCATCATCCATATGAAGTGGGCCATTACTTTCGAGCAGTACATAGTCGGCATTGGCAACACTTGTCTGCAACAGTGTATCGAGCTGGCCGAGTGTGAGGTGTGCTATATCGACCCGCAAAATAAGCCGGAGTGAAGCGGGCGATTTACCAAACGTACTGAGATAAGGGAGCAAAGCCGCTTCGTCGACCTGCAAGAAGTCGGGCTGGTAGGTTTCAAGAAGTTGTTCGATGATTTCAGGATCAGTCGTCGTCGTTTCTCCAACGATTTGTACACCCGCCACCCACGCCCTTATTTCGCCGAATTTCTTTGGATCAACGTAGTCCGGCGAATCAGCATCCATCGAAAAGCCGAGCATATCAACGCCCATACCAGCGCAATACCGTGCATCACTAAGATTTGTTACGTTGGAGATTTTAACGAGAGTTTTGAGAGCCATAATTTCAGCGTACGGTTGTTGGAGCACAGCCACAAAGTTACGGACAGCTACGCATTGTATTACCAATGTCTATCTTGATTGTTCGGCATCGAACAAACGTGTATGATTTCGGATAGCGTATTTCTCAACAAACAGGCGATTATAAACAATAGAGCTACTTTTCTGGGATTGGCAAAGCATTTGTTCTGCAAAAGTTAATCTTATTAGTTGAGGCATGAAACGAACGTACTTAAGCGAGTTTGAAGAAATCGTTTTACTGACTGTTGCCGTTTTAAATGATGCTGCTTACGGCGTGGCCATAACTGACGAACTGGAAGCAGCAAACGGGCCGTTCGGTGAGTATCAGCGCCGTTCATGCGGCCCTACATAGGCTGGAAGAAAAAGGTATAGGTATGCTCAAGTCGCATATGGGCAATGCCACCGCCGGGCGCGGAGGTCGGCGCGAGCGTTTGTTCGCCGTTACGGCGCCGGGCAGTCGCGCCCGGCACGATATACGGGCTATGCGAGACCAGTTATGGGAGTCAATCTCTCCCAATGCCTTACCTGCCATCAGCCTATGAAAACGCCCCATGCTGGCCATGGGCATTGCCCTGCTAACGGTTGTTTTTCATAGTATCAAAGCCGCCCTGATGAACCCGACAAACAGTTTACGAAATGAGTAGAGTTGTGTTGGCTGGCACGTCAATATCTTGCCGCACCAGCCAACGGAACTTTACATAACAGGCAACCCCACATCTTACTGCACCTTCACGCGGTTATAAATCTCGTGGAAGTTTTTAACGCTTTCAGCAATTTCGGGTCCGTTATTTTCCCAATGGTATTCGTACTCCGCCGATATCGGGCCTTTGAAGTGCTGGCGTTTCAGTTCGGTAATAACCGCTTCGATTTTGCAATCGCCCGTTCCCCAGACAACATCGTGGTATTTCCCGTCGGGTGTGTCTTTTTTCACATCCTTGAAGTGCATGCCCAGAACGTGGCCATTCAGCTTTTTCAGGCATTCGACCGGGTCAAGCCCCGAGCGTACCCAGTGTCCAATATCAGAACAGGAACCCACATATTTGCTGCCACCAATAGCCGCCAAAACAGTATCGGGATGCCAGTATCGTGATGGCTTGGGGTGGTTATGAAGCGCTACGTTGATTTTGTACTGATCGGCTAGTTTGCGAACCATCGGCATTTGCTCAGGCGTCGGTTCAGAGTTAATGTTTAATATACCCATGTCCTTGGCAAACTCAAATAGGGTTTTCCAATCTTCATCGGTTTTTGGATTGACCACGCCATAGGCAACCACCGTAAGTCCCCGATCTTTAATCAACTTTTTGACCGCCTGCCGGGTAGCAGCGTCCATTGTAAAGTCCATCTTCCCATTTAATCCCCCACCAATTGCCTGGCCCGGAAAAGCCTCGACGTATTTGAGACCACAACTGTCAATTTTTCGTAATGCTTCGGCAAAAGGAAACAGCCGAAACGAATAAGATTGAGCCCCCAGTTTCCAGCCAGCTTTGTCCTCCGGCCCTTTTTGAGCCAGTAACGTAACCGCATTTAATGAAAGTAGTGTCCCACAAAGCAAGAATTTTGTTATGTTGTTCATAAAAAAGCAAAGTATATATTTCTAAACAAAAGGAAGGAAGGTATTGGCTTTACCCATACAGTTGCAGGAATCCATTCTACTGAAGAAACAAATCTCATATGCAGACATAAGCCACGGCAAACAGTTTGGGCTGTAGTTGAGCATTGCTCAGCCGGTTGTCCTAAACCGTACAGACTTTGTCCGAATCTGGACAATACATTTACGCTACGTTTCTCAAAAAAGCCATTACAAGCCTACTAAGCTACGTTTCTGGTATTGGCAAGTCATTTGCTCAGCAAAGATAGAACTAATGCAAACCTATGAAACGGACCTGGAAATTATCGAACAAACCGGTCGATCGGTGCGCCTGAACCAGATTCACGCAGCGTTGCAGCGGTTGGAAGATAAGGGAATGGTAAAATCGGAGATGGGGAACCCACCACCGAACAAAGTGGCCGCCAAAAACGACTGTTCATCGTTACGGCCTGCGAGCGCCGGGCGCGGTGGCGCTACTGGTGAGATGTGCCGGGGTTCATAAAGCCATTTGCCATAAAACGAAAAAAGGCAATAGCCCGTGGTTCACCGTCGGGACATTACGACTGCCGGTTCAGTGAATATTCAACAACCCCTCTAGTCAATATTGCTATGTTACGTAACTATTTCAGAACCGCCTGGCGAAATTTATTGAAGAACAGATTTTATTCGCTGATTAACATCACGGGGTTAACAGCCGGGTTAGCCGTTGGTATTCTAATCTTACTCTGGGTGCAGGATGAACTAAGTTTTGACCGTTTTCACCAGCAATCGTCGTCCATTTATCGGCTCGAAAATAAAGTCGGCACGGGAACCAGCCAGCAAATCTGGACAAAGACCGTAGCGCCGATGGCCGGTTTCGCCAAACGGGAAATTCCTGA
>JANXVQ010000227.1 GCA_025351545.1 Spirosoma sp. | reverse complement strand
CCGACCGGCGTTGTGAGCCGACCTGCACAATTTTTTTGGAGCTTTCAACCGCTTTAACCGCCTTTCGAGCATCTTCCAGTGATTCGGCGAAGGGCTTTTCGCAATAGGCATCGCGGCCCGACTCAACAGCGGCTACGCAGTGGAGCGCGTGCTGGAAATCGGCGGTGCTGATGATTACGGCGTCTACATCCTTCCGCTCGAGGAGTTCGTCGTTGTTGCGGGCTTTGAAGAACGAATCGTCGTTCCAACCTTTCCCTTTCAAAAATTGTTCGGCTTCATCGCGACGACGGCTCCAGATGTCGGATACGCCTACGAAAGCAAAGTTTTGCGTTTTGGCGTGTTCCATGAACGCAGGAGCCAATGACGCCCGAAACCGATCGGAGAAACCAATGATACCCACCCGAACGCGGTCGTTTGAGCCGAGAATACGGGCGTAACTACCCGCTGAAAAGCTCATGCCAAGTCCGGCCAGAGCAGATTTTTTTATAAACTCGCGACGATTTTCCATATAGGCCAGGCCGTTAAATAGGAGATGATAAACGAAAGATAAAGATACCTGACTTGAAAGCCTAACGTCTGATATCCAACTTCTTTTAAAGAGTTTTTAGCTTAATGTTTCGGTACGATACCTGATTGCCGTGGTCCTGAAGCAGGATATGACCTTTGATTGCTTCACCAAAACGACCATTGGCATTGTATTCGGGTGCTTTGTATTTGCTCATGGCAACCAATTCCCGGAATTTTTCGCTGCCACGTTCGTAGTCAACTACTTTTTTGCCATTTAACCAATGCTCAACATGTTTACCTTTCGAGATAACACGTCCGGTATTCCACTCACCAATGGGATTGGCTTTCTTACTGCTGGCCGGAATCAAATCGTATAACGACCCAACTGTCCGGTTGCCATCGCGACCTAATTTAGCATCAGGATGTTTGTCGTCGTCCAGCACTTGAAACTCAAGACCAAAGGCCGAACCTTTGGGTTTTGGTCTTTGCTCGGCCACAAAATACTTAACGCCACTATTGGCGCCATCGGTCAATCGGAAATCAAATACCAAATCGAAATCACGGTACTCGGCGTCGGTAACAATATCGCCGAAACTATGCGATTCTGAACCGTCTGATTTTTGAATGGTCAGTAACCCGCCCGCAATATCCCAGCCTTTATCGGGAAACTTGTCTTTATAAGCGCCCCGCCAGCCGTTGGTTGTTTTACCGTCGAACAATAATTTCCAGCCGTCTTTTTTTTCCTGGGCGGTGAGTGTGTTAGGGGCTTGTGGTTTTTCGGCAGCTACCAGTATCGTTACTAATAAAGCTGTTATCAGGAAGTATTTCATTATGAGGAGCTCATGAGTAGAGCCGCTGAATCTACAGTTGAAGGTGGAGCGTTTTTGTGATATAATCTTTATTAATTTGGGCACATTGAGCAGGCGTTTTATCTTTTTCAGGCACACCGTCTAATTCAATGATTCCCCAACCGCTGAACTTGATGTCGTCCAGGGCTTTAAATACGGCTGGAATGTCTACATTACCACGTCCCAGTTCAACGAACTTATACGCTTTGGGCTCGTTTGGTTTCTCGGGTAGGGGAGACATCGTATCTTTCAAATGCAACGCATATATAATGTCTTTGTATTGTTTCACCGCTTTTTCGGGCTGACCTCCTCCTTGTTTGTAATGGGCAATGTCAAGCTCCAGTTTCATATATTTGGGGTTCATTGCCTGTACAATCACATCCACCTCTTCGGGAGTTTCGCCGAGTTGACTCATGTGGTTGTGATACGTTGCCTGAATACCCATGTCGGCGGTTTGTTTGCCAATCTCGTTCATGACTTTCGCCAGGCGTTTCAATTCCTCCATAGTCGGAAGTCGGTCTTTAGGCCGGGCGGAGTTGGTCAATTGAATCGCTGACCCACCGAGTGCTTTTACAAAACTGGCATGTGCCACATGAGTATCAATCGTGCTCTGTTCTTTGGCTGGATCAATTTCCACGTTACCACTCGAAAACATAGCCAGTGTTAGCTTATGCTGTTCGAGTAACGCTTTTAATTCAGATGGTTTGGCTTTGTAGGGGCCAAAGGCATTGGCGCGAAGTTGAATTCCCCGATACCCCAGTGCTGCTAGATCGGTAATAGCCTGAGCATCGTTACCACCCCATGTAATGGCCGAGTAAGCGATTTTGAGCCCTGAATTTTTAATCAGATCAGGCCTGGCCAATAGTTGGTCAAGGCTGGCAGTGAGAGCCAGTGCCGACAAACCGGCCGTGGTGAGAAACTGCCGTCTATTTACAGCCTCGTTCATAAGCGTAGGGGAGAAAATAATTGGTTTGGTTACAGGTTGAAAACTGATTAAATAAGGGTAAATCACCTCGGTTCTACTGAAATTAAAAAGTGAAAGAGCGAATAATAAATTCGCTCTTTCAGGGGACTGGCGACCCCGCCTATCACGCCTTAATAGCCCGGATTCTGTGCGAAACCAGCGCTGCCATCAGTAGCTTTATCACTGCGGTCAATCATCGTTTGCGGAATTGGGCGCAGCGTATGAATGTCCTTAATGGTAGTGGCCGCATCCGGGTTGTAGAGTTTAGCGCGGGTCACTAAATTACCCCAACGCTTCAGGTCAAACCAACGGGTTTGCTCACCAGCTAATTCGCGGGCGCGTTCTTCCATAATTAAGTCCATCGTCACATCAGACGTAGCTACTGTCATG
>JANXVQ010000199.1 GCA_025351545.1 Spirosoma sp. | reverse complement strand
TAAGTAATAGTTGAAACCAATTAGTATATAGGGTAAAGGGAGCAGGCCACAGTTATCCCGTTGGTGAATTTTATTGACGTAGCATTGAAAAGCTAAGTAAAAGTACTTAATTTGGCCTGAAATTTAAGAGGAGCCGCCCATAATGGTTCTTAACCAGTAAAGAGAACATGAAATTTCATTCAGGTATGATCAGTTTAGTCGTACCAGCTTTCAACGAAGAAGAGAATTTGTCCGTATTGGTACATAGGCTCATGGCTGTCATGAATCAATACGAGTCCTACGAAATTCTCATTGTTGATGACGGTAGCACTGACCAAACGCGCCATGTGCTGCGGCAGTTGAGTCAGGCATATCCCGTTGTTCGATTCCTTTCGTTTTCGCGGAATTTTGGCCATCAGATGGCATTAAGAGCTGGTTACGACAACGCTTATGGCGACGCCGTTATTTGCCTCGATGCTGATTTACAGCACCCGCCCGAACTGATCCCGGCGCTGGTTGATAAATGGCGCGAAGGCTATGAAGTGGTTTACACCGTTCGGCAGCCAGACTCTAAATTATCGTGGTTTAAGCGGACGACTTCGAAATATTTTTATCGGCTTCTCCGTAATGTTTCTAACCTTCAGATTGAAGATGGCGCGGCCGATTTCCGACTTCTCGACCGGAAAGTGGTAAATACGCTTAAGCAATTTAAGGAAAATGACCTTTTCCTGCGGGGTGCCATTTCGTGGGTGGGTTTTCGGCAATGCCGTATACTTTACGAGCCAGCCGCCCGTTATGCTGGCCGGTCAAAATATTCGTTTCGTAAAATGTTGCAATTGGCTGCAATGGGCATTACGTCCTTTTCTACGCGGCCTTTATATCTGTCGGTTCTGCTTGGATTCGGTATGTTTATCCTGGCCGGTTTATTCGGTGCCGAAGCGTTGTACGAACACTACTTTACCAACGAAACGGTATCTGGCTGGACAACACTAGTGTTATTAATGGCGCTTATTGGTGGTGTGCAGTTTATTATGATTGGCATCATCGGCGTATATTTGGGCAAAACGTTCGTAGAGGTGAAAGGCCGACCTGCCTACATCATTGGCGACACGAGCGAGATCGAGGAGAGCGTAACAACATGGCAAGCCCCAACCAAGGAACAACACCCAATTCGGGAAGTATTTTATTCACCGTTGACGTAGAAGAGTTTGATACCGCTGTTGAATTCGGCCACGATATTCCGTTAAGTGAACAAGTGGCCGTTTCAACGCGTGGATTAACTTTACTGGCCGAACGATTTGAGACGGTAGGGGCGCGAACTACGCTATTTACCACGGCTAATTACGCTCTTCACGAACCCGACCTGATTCGGGACTTGGCCAGGAAGCACGAAATCGCGTCGCACGGCTATTTTCATACGACATTTGAACCCGCCGATTTATTGAAATCCCGGCTGGCACTGGAAGAACTACTGAGCCAGCCAGTAACAGGTTTCCGCCGGGCGCGGATGGGCTATGTTGATCCCAACGATGTACATCAGGCAGGCTATGCCTATAATTCATCGCTGCATCCAACCTGGTTGCCCGGCCGGTATAACCATTGGGGCGAACCCCGACATCCGTTCCGCGAGTCGGGCGTTTGGCAGATTCCGGCTTCAGTTACGCCTACACTTCGCCTGCCACTGTTCTGGTTAAGTCTGAAAAACTTTCCGTTTGCGTATTACAAACAACTCTGCCGCCAAACCCTAAAGTCCGATGGTTTCCTGAACCTGTATGTTCATCCGTGGGAGTTTACTGACCTATCAGCTTACGAAAAGATTCCGGGTTATGTGCGTCGTCATTCGCATGAAGCGCTGCTCGATCGCGTCGAGAACCTGTTGCGCTACCTAAAACCACTTGGCGAGTTTAGTACAATGGGTGAGTTTACAGAAAAATTGAGCCTGAATACATCGGGCGTAAAGTCGGCCTAGATTCTTGTGGTCATTGTCGCTTTAACCCGGTGTTGCGTAACATTAAGCTACCTGCTCATCTACTTGCGTAGTTGACACTATTAAACGCGAAAAGGGCACTGCTGTACGGCAGTGCCCTTTTCGATTCTAGAAATGATATTTAGATAAACACAACGTCCTCAATCACGTCTGTGCCCATATCTTTATTGACTAACTGAATAAGTTTCTGTTTGGCGATGAGGAGTTCATTACGAAGCGGAGCCGAGGCAATCTCAATGTATAGTTTACGATCGCGAACGTAGAGCCGGTTTGTGCGTGAGGCAATAGTTGGCCCCATCAGATCG
>JANXVQ010000183.1 GCA_025351545.1 Spirosoma sp. | reverse complement strand
GTTGTCGCGGGAGTTGGGATTTCCATTGCTGGTTCGGCCAAGCTATGTGCTGGGCGGTCAGAACATGAAAATCGTCATCAACGAAAACGAGCTGGAACAGCATGTGATGAAGATTCTGGAAGATATTCCTGATAATAACATCCTGCTCGACCATTTTCTCGAAAACGCCATTGAAGCCGAAGCCGACGCCATTTGCGACGGTGAAGATGTATATATCATTGGCATCATGGAGCATATAGAACCGGCGGGTATTCACTCCGGCGACTCCTATGCTGTGCTGCCAACGTTCGATTTGAGCGAGAACGTGATCCGACAAATCGAGGAGCATACCAAAAAAATCGCTCTCGCTCTCCAAACTGTTGGTCTGATCAATATTCAGTTTGCCATCAAAAACGAGGTGGTCTACATCATCGAAGCCAACCCGCGTGCCAGTCGTACGGTGCCATTCATCTGTAAAGCTTATCAGGAACCTTATGTCAACTACGCCACAAAGGTGATGCTGGGCTTCAAAAAGGTGAAAGATTTCGATTTCAAACCGGTGAAAAAAGGGTACGCCATCAAGATTCCAGTGTTCTCGTTCAGCAAATTCCCGAACGTAAATAAAGAACTTGGTCCCGAAATGAAATCGACTGGTGAGGGCATCTACTTCATCGACGATCTGACGGATGATTTCTTCCAGAAAGTGTACTCAGAACGGAATTTATATTTGAGTCGGTAGAATCAAATTTAAGGCCTCTTAAAGTATAAAGCCCAAACAGGCCCTTATAATTAAGGGCCTGTTTGGGCTTTATACTTTAAACCGTTTTCGAAAATTACCAATCTAGCGCAACTATTAAAAACGACTCGCCTACTGCTCAACTGTTTAGTTTAAAACGGTTTTTTGCCGATTAATTTTTTAATGACCTCTTTCACAAGTATCGGCAGCGTAAAATTGTGACTGACAGCGTAGCGAAAATGGCCTGTATTTATCGTTTCGATGGGTTTCCCGTTCTCACTATGCTGTACCACTTTTCCCGTGGCAATGTTGATCACATGCCTGAGGTTGAGGTTTTTAGAGAACATATCTGAAAATCGGGGGGAGTAGTACATACAACCCTCAAAATAATAATGCGTTACCTGCGACCAGCGAGTTACGTTGCCACCTTTGATCGGCATACCGCCGTGCACAAGATTCGACGACCAGATTAGCACATCGCCTTTCTGCATGTGAATTTCCTGACGTTTATACCCTTTTGCCTCCATAAATTCCTCCATAAAATCTTCATAATTATGGTATTCAGCATAGTTTTCTTCCGCTTCAATGCCAATATCAAAATAATTAAATTCTTCCTGACGGTGCGAGCGAGGATAATAAAACAATGGCCCATTATTGACATTGGTTTCTTCCATAGCTACCCATACACCACACATAAACCGGGCGGGCGTACTGCTAAAGTGGATTGTATCGGAGTGCGCCCGTTGCTGCGTACCAAACTTAAAATTAAGTGTCTGAAATGGAATGGGTTCCCGGTCGTACAGTAACCTCAGCACATCGAAAATTTGTGCCTGGCTGGCTAACTCGCGTACCGAATCGTACTTTTTCCAAAGGTCCTGATGTCGGGTAGGCTCTTCGCCAACAGTAGCCGGATAATCACCCCCAATTTTCTGCAACGTACGATCAATTAGTTCATGGCTCACCTGTTGGCGCAGCACTAAAAAACCTTCACGATTATAGTGAGTAACCATTTCATGTTGCTCAGGCGTAAGCTCCTTTTTCAGTAGCAGATCATCAAAAAATGGCGATTCAACCCAAGGCAGATTCATTCTTTTGGCAACGGAAACGTTCTTCATAATATTAGTAATCTATTATAATTTCCCCATAACTACCTAATTTTCAATTATGTATCGCGAATGTAATAGTATAACTATATAAAAAGGTGTATTCCCTAAATCCTCATATTTAGAATTTAGGGAACGGTTAATCGTATTGTTATTATACTATTTTCCAAATAGTAATTATCAAAAACTGTAAGTCGGCAGGTCTGCTGGTTTGACACCAGTACGCCATCAGCTGTTTTTTCTATATAAAAAAAACGGCCTGCCTTGTTCATAAACAAGGCAGGCCGTTAAACGAAATAAACTAGAAAACTAGAAACCTAACCCAAGGGCAAACCCGCGAACTGTTGGATTGCCGGGCAATAGAGCACCCGGTGAAGAAGAACCATTTGTCAGGTTGATCGTGTAAATTCGGGTCGAGTTATTTGATCGCAGCAAGGCATAAGCCGTACCCGATGTACCGCCAATATCAAACCCATTAGCACCCTCAGCGGAAAAACCCAGTGGCCCTATAGTTGTCAACGTACCATCGTTTGGAGGCATTTGCCGAACCAGCATAGCCGTAGCGCCCTGTGTATCAATATTGTAGAGCGTGGTTGTTGTAGCTCCGGCGAAGTTATTGGTATAAGCCGATGCTGTTACGTTCGGCGTTCCCGGATTCAGGGCGCCATCTATGAAGGCAACAGTGCCGTCATTTGGGTTCAATCGTAAATTCTGGCCTGTATTCGTCGTGACCCGAATACGGTCGACGGTAGGGTTGAAGTCAAAGCCAACGTCATTTCCAGCCAGTAGCGTGCTCAATGGGCCTGTTCCAACCAAAGCAGCCGCACCACTGGATGTATTGATTGTATATAGCCGACTGGTGCTGCCAATAGCGTATAACTGGCCATTTACGGGCCGGAAATCGATGCCATAAATCATTTCGCCCGATTGAAGACCCGTAATAGCTTTTGTAATCGGTGCGGGATTTAGGGGATTGAAAATGAGCAGATTATTCGTCCCATCAATGGCGTAAGCAACGGGCTCGGTTGGAATAGCCATACCAATAATTGTGCCGGGCAGGTTGCCCAGTTTTTGCAGACGACCGGTTGTAAGATTAATTTGTTGCAGTTCAGAACTGCCATTAAACGTTACCGCAACCAATCCATTTCCGTCGGGAGCAATATCGAAACCCGCCGAACCGGTAATGTCTAAACCCAATGGCCCAACATCCGTTAAAGTGCCGTTGTTTGGCGGATTCTGTATATACAGCCGATCTGTGGCTGGATCAATATCATACAACGTTGTGGTTGTTACGCCTGCCCGATTGTTGGTGTAAGCCACTTCCGAAATCATGGCACTCGATGCGCCATTGATCGGGCCGTCGACCGCTGCCACTGTACCCGTTTCGGGGTTAAGCCGCAAATTCTGACCGGTGTTTGTAACCAGCCGGATACGATCAACAGTCGGATTAAAATCTATGCCAACAATACTGCCCGCAATAGCTGGTGTAAAGGCACTAGTGGTTAATGAGCGGGCTTCTCCCGTTGCTGTATTTATAACAAACAGGCGGCTCATGTTGCTCACGCCATACAACTGCCCCGTGGCCGGCCGGAAATCAATCGACACGATTCGTTCGCCATTCTGAAGGCTTGCGCCAGTGATGCCCATCGTGGCGAGAGGAGTACTTAAGCTCCTGGTATTCAGCCGAATCAGTTGGTTGGCATCGCTCAGTGCATAAATCGTAGCATCGGGTAGCGTAGCCGGATCGGGAGACAGGCGGTGGTCCTGACAGGAGTTGAGTGTCAATGCAAGGCCAATCGTTAGCAATCCAGCGACAACAGGAAGGTGTTTTTTGTAAAGCATAGTCATAGCTTCTCTCGTTGAAAAATTATTCAGTAATAAATCGAAAAATAACCTTACTTGACTATACGTGTGCCCGCTCAAAACGGATTCAAATAAATTAAAAATAGATTAAAATAGTTTAACGATTAAAACTACACTACTCATTATGAACGTGTTACCAAACTTTCTTCAAACTTACATAACTCGCGAAATTATTGGTCAGCAACTCACCCCGGTCCATAGCGAACGATGTTGTGAGCAGAAGACCGGGCAGTTTACTGATAGGCCATTGAGCCGCCAGCGATGTGGATAACTGATGGAATACCTGTGGATAAGGTTGTTTATAGGACCCGAAATTGCGGCTATAGGCAATACGCGTCGTTAGAGTAGGACCACGTCGAACGGTTCCTGTACCCCCCAGATACCAGGCCACAACCCGGTTATTCGGATAATAGCCGTTGCCAGCAAAACCATTGCCTATTTCAGGGATTAAATCGGCACGTGGCATAATAAACGGGGTGCCAATTGTACTGCCCCGGTATGACCAGCCCTGAATGTATTGGCTATGATTGAAGTAGTTGTCGGCCCCCTGATATCGGGCTGTTGGGTCGAAGGTTGGGCCGCTCTGATCGGTTGTGCTTAGCCATTCCAATACAACACGCTGAAATCGAAACCGGGTGTTCGCCTTCGAGTGGTTGAGATATCGTAAACCCGTCAGCCCGTCCGGCACATTTTGTAAAGCTAACCCCGACGCATCGTCATACATATGCTGATGATAGAGCAGCCAGTTGCTCCTGTCACCTTTCCATTCCAGGGCCACATCGTAGCTGCCAACGTGATTGCCCAGGCGATTCGTACCATCGAAACTCGTAAATCGAGCGTTTTCCAGGGCATCAGGATATACACCAACTACGAGTGATAAATAGTCTTGAAATGACGTTGACAGATGCCCGTTCACGGCCAGTGGTGTCCCAATTAAATAATCGGCATGGCCACCCCACTGCACCTGATGATTCAAACCGCCGTACAACCGAAAACGCCAGTTTGGTTTACCGATACGAGCATAAAAATATTTCTGGTGGAGGTAGCTGCCCTGAATGTATGAATTCGTAAACCAGCCGTGAGCATAGCCCGCCCGAAAGGCCAGCAGCTTTTTTGTAAATCCCAACGGCACAAAATCCGGTGTATGTAGCTGGATTTTCGGAAAAGGCTGGGCATTCCCCGACCAGGCGACAAAACCCGATGTCAACAGCGTATCGCCCAATCCAAACACTTCACGCCGATTGCCGCCGTATAATTCCACAATACCAAAACGCACTTTCATATAAGCGTCAGGCAAGATTACCGCCGGATTGTCGGTTGTTGGCGTAGGACCGGCATTGGCGACGGCATATAGTCCAAACCCCCAGTCGAAACGGGACTTACGTTTAGCGGTCGAATCTAACCGGGGTTTATATTCTCGTGCCATACCCACTCGAAACGTCCCAAACGAACCTCGTAGCGGAACCGTGTTATATTGATTTGTACGCAGCCAAAAAGGATTTTGTGGCGCTGATGTCGCCAACCCACCAACTTCGACAGAATACCGTACTGCACCAGTTGATGAAACCGGTTGTGCCAAAGACCATGATAAACCAGTAAGACAAATAACCGTAATCAAGTAGAGTACTCGCATAGCCTGGAAAAGGTTAAAATGGTGTCGCTAGACAAACATACGGTACAATAGTCAATTGCGTTTGCTTGCTAAACTGCAGATTTCTTAAAACATCTCGCCGTATTTTCAAGTACTACCTATGAAACAACCAGACCGTATGGTTATACCATCTACTACACTCAATAATGGTGTCGAAATGCCCTTGCTAGGCATTGGAGTCCACACTCCCAAGCAAAATAATGAGGTACAATTAGCTATTGAGTGGGCGCTTGAAGCCGGTTGCCGATTAATTGACACGGCTGCCGCCTACGGCAACGAACGCGAAGTAGCCGATGCCATCCGATCGAGTGGTATTCCCCGAAGCGATATTTTTATTACAACTAAAGTCTGGAACGAAGATCAGGGCTATACAAAAACATTGCGTGCCTTTAACCGAAGCCTGGAACGGCTGGGCGTTGATGTAGTCGACTTATACCTTATTCATTGGCCAATAAAGGAACATCGGCACGAAACCTGGAAAGCACTCGAAAAAATTTATACCGACGGGCGTGCCAGAGCCATTGGCCTCTCAAATCACTACCCGGTCCATATAGACTAGCTCCTGACCGAAGCCATGATTATACCCGCTGTCAGTCAGATTGAGTTGAGTCCTTACTGCTATCTACCTGAGGTACTTGACTACTGCCACAAAAAAAATATTCAATCCGAAAGCTACGCGCCCCTGGTACGGGGCCAGAAACAGGATGATCCAAAGTTAGTTGCGCTGGCCAGGAAATATGACAAATCGACCTACCAAATCCTAATAAGGTGGTCATTACAACACGGCGTTGTTACGATCCCAAAATCGGTAAATCGAGAACGCATTCAGGAGAACTTCAATGTACTGAATTTCACCATCTCCAACGAAGACATGATCTTGATGGACACGTTTTACGACAATACCCGTATTGCCAATGATCCGCGCGGGATTGAGTGATTAATTTCCCCTTCAGTTAAGGCATTACAGCTTACTAAGTATCGGCTTTTCGTGAAGGACACACTCAACCGGCCAGCGTTCGCGTACCAGGTCGGCCAACG
>JANXVQ010000088.1 GCA_025351545.1 Spirosoma sp. | reverse complement strand
TGAGGCATTCCTAATCCAGTCAGGTGTGCGGTATGCCGACAAACCCACAAGAAAAAGCAGGTTTATTGGTTTCATAATTTATTTTCTGCTGGTTTTGTAGCCACACTATAAACTAGTAAGCCCATACCAACTTTGCTAACAATATCGGCGATTGTGTACCCAATATGAATCCAGTTAAAATCAATAGGCGTAATAGTTAGTATATAACCAATAGGGTAAAGAGCCAAAAATGCCCCCATGACGTAGGCCATTAGTCGATATGTGCGTTTTTCGTGGGGCTGAGCTTTGATAAAAACGCTTTTCCAGAGTTGGAGCAACGTTCGTAAAATTACGGCGTAACCAATCATCGAGATGGCTCCCCAAAGTAATTTTGGGCCAGTTAGAATTTCATTATCGAAGGAGAGTTGCTGATGACCGATATATCCGGTCAGGATCATAAAAAAGCTGGCGGCCAGTAACGTAATCAATGCCTGTTTGCGCGCATAGGCCTCAAGTTTGAGCATGAAAACTGCCTGGGCCAGTAACAAAGGTATTGTTACAGCCCAATCCATGTAGCGATATTGACCAATGGCGTTGTATGATTCGCGAATAAGCGTTTGCCGATCGCTGATAATGGTAACAGTAGCCAATTCTGCCAGCATATCGTGGTAATGCTCCTGAAGCTGGTAATAGGAGAGACCCGCAATAACAGAAATAATGGCCGTTAGAATAGGGGATAAGCTCTGTGGCGGATCTGAGTTTGTTCGCGTGGCCAGTGCGAAAACAAAATTACCCAGAGAAATATACGTAGCCACGACCAGGAAGAAGTACGTGACTAACGGAAAAATTCCAACGACACCTGCCGTTGGAATAAATGAATCGGCTGTTTCCATGAATGCAATAACGTTAGCAACATCAAAACTAATGCTACTGCATTCATAGCGCAATGGTTAGCGTTATTTAGGAGCAGGTAATGCCTTAAGTTGGTCCATTTGTTGTTTGGACTTATCAACTAACTGCAGGGCAAATGTGCGCAACGTGCTGTTTTTGCCGTATTGCAAATAGGTGGTAGCCATATCAATAGCATCCTGACGCTGGTCGAGCAGGAGTGTTGAGAAGTTATTATCCAGATTGCTGGTCAATTTGTCGCTCGAGCCCGTTTGTTGTAATTTCAGGTTCATCGCTTCTACATTTCGGCTTTGCTGCTGTACGAAAGCCTGATTTGGGCGCGTTGGTTTAATCTCAGTGAGTGCACTATTCAGCAAATTTACATCGGCTTCATTAAGTGGCAGCAACGTCTTTGCCATTTGCTGCATTGACGAATCTTTGCCGTTCTGAATTTCCTGTTTAATCAGATCCTGTGCCCCCTGCGTGTGAAGTTTGGCCTGAACGGCGTAGTCAAAATCGGGATCGCCGGTTGCCTGTACTTTTTTCATTTTCGCAATCATCATCTGCAACGGCTGCAACAACGTTGTTTTTGATGGATCGCTGGCTGGGGCAGCGCTGGCCGTAGCAGCCCCTGTTGTAGCTTGAGCACAGGCCGCCAGGGAACCGCCGGATAGGAGGGTTGCCAGCGCCCATATTGTTAGATTGGATTGTAGCGTTTTCATTAGGTAGTACTGATTTTTGCTGTTAAACTAAACGTATTCTGTACTAAAGACAAGAATTAATGGAGAAGGTTTAGTCGTCGAGACTTCGTTATCAAGTAATTAATGGCTTGATGTGCAGATAGCAAACTACATTATTGACCCCATAAGTATGATTACTTGACGTACGGCCAAGTTGCTACTAAATGTGAATAGAGCAGTCATCTGCCCTATTCACACATCATAATTACATACGCTGTTACATTCGAATTATCTCCGCGCCAATAGCATTCAGGCGCGTGTCGATATTCTGATAACCCCGATCGATCTGTTCAATGTTGTCGATAATACTGGTGCCTTTGGCCGACATGGCAGCAATCAGCAAAGCAACGCCCGCCCGAATATCTGGCGATGACATTCGGATACCCTTGAGTGGAACTTGCCGATTTAAACCCACAACCGTCGCCCGGTGCGGATCGCAGAGAATAATCTGTGCGCCCATGTCGATAAGTTTATCGACAAAAAACAGGCGGCTTTCAAACATTTTCTGGTGAATCAACAGAGTGCCTTGCGCTTGTATAGCCGTAACGAGTACAATACTTAGCAAGTCAGGCGTAAACCCAGGCCAGGGCGAATCGGCAACGGTCATCATACCGCCATCCAGAAAACTCTCAATCTGGTAGTGTTCCTGCGCCGGAATAAAAATATCGTCACCCCGAAATTCCATCTGGATACCTAACCGCTTAAACTGATCAGGAATGATGCCCAACTCTGGAATATGGCAGTTTTTAATCGTGATTTCCGATTGCGTCATGGCGGCCAGGCCAATGAACGAACCAATCTCAATCATGTCGGGCAGCATGGTGTGTTCGGTGCCCGTCAATTCTAATACGCCTTCTATGGTGAGCAGATTAGACCCTACGCCCGTAATTTTAGCACCCATAGAGTTGAGCATTTTACTCAGTTGCTGCAAGTAGGGTTCGCAGGCGGCATTATAAATCTGTGTCGTACCCTCAGCCATTACAGCCGCCATAAGTACATTGGCAGTACCCGTTACAGAGGCCTCATCCAGAAGCATATAGGTGCCGCGTAAATTGCTGGCATCTACCTGATAGTAGCCTCCATCATTAGCATCATAGTTAAATCGGGCACCGAGTTTTTCGAAACCTAAAAAGTGAGTATCTAACCGACGTCGACCAATTTTATCGCCACCCGGCCGGGGAATACGCCCTGTCTTGAAACGGGCAAGCATAGGGCCAAGCAACATAACCGATCCACGCAGGGCGGCTGCTTTGCGCTTGTAGGTATCTGTTTCGAGGTAATCAAGATTGACGTCGCTGGCCTGAAAGCGGTAAGAACTCTCACCAATTTTAGTAACCCATACGCCTAAATCACTAAGCAGATCAATGAGTTGGATAACATCCCGAATACCCGGAATATTATGAACGGTGACGGGTTCTTTGGTTAGTAATACGGCACAGAGAATTTGCAGCGCTTCATTTTTTGCGCCTTGCGGATTCAGTTCGCCTTTTAGCTTAAGCCCACCTGTAATTTGAAAAGATGCCATCTGGAAAATAATAAATTAATGAGAAATGAAGAG
>JANXVQ010000069.1 GCA_025351545.1 Spirosoma sp. | reverse complement strand
GTCTTCCACCCGGCGATTTTGATGTCAATATCTTCGATGTAGCGCTGAACCGTAAAACCATTCGTGGCTCCATCGTTGGCACGCGCCAGGATTTGGCCGAAAGTTTAGCCTTTTCCGCTGATGGTAAGGTAACCGTTCATTACCAGACAGATCGACTCGAAAATATCAATCAGATTTTTACAAACATGAAAGCGGGTAAGATCGACGGACGGATTGTTCTTGATTTTGGGGATGTCAAGTAAGGCGGGTGACGTCATTGTACTATTCCCCGTCATCAAAAAGCCGCGCCAGTTGACACTGGCGCGGCTTTTTGATGACTGTTTTTCAGGAAATCACAGCGAAGCTGTAATCACCGAGCCAACATAGTTCTGCGGTGGACTTGTTTAACAATTCATCTGGATTCACAGGCAAGCCAAATGCCTGATCGTCAACGAGTAGATACGTATAGGGCCGTAGTAAGAGGTGAATCGTAACCGCTAACTCAGGGCTGGCCAGTAGGGTTTCTGTTTTGAGTTCGCCCGGCCACGACTGAGGCAACAAGTTTAGCCAATTTTCCAGCCGGTCGATAGCCTTCCGCTTAGCCATCTGATACGTATTCTTGGTGAGAATAGTACCCAGTTCAATGTCGTAAGGATGCACAACCGTCAGACGAACAGCCGTTTCTGAATTAGCAGCCAGCCAGCAACGCAGGGAAAGAGCGGAGTTAACGGAGCCGTCTGTAAGAAAAAAAGCCGTTTTCATAGATACCAGTTGACTATACATAACAGCTTAAAAGTAGTCTTCCTGGCCGATGTGTCGGATGTGCAGGATTAGCTTCATACCTGTTTGTTGTCAGCTATTGAGGGGCAATTAGCTGATGCTAGATATTCATGAAAATATCCATTCTATGGTCGTTAAATTACTCAGCAAAAATATCACAGCTTATTTTTTGTCATCCAGTCGAACGCCATGACAAACCGGAATTTCTCGACCAGTTTCATCAATGACCGTTGGTTTGTACACGCCCCGAACCAATAGCAATAAGGCTACGGCAACGGTTATAACGGGCATGAACAACGTAAATCGCCGACGAAGTGCCCCCGGAAACAGATTGGGCAAAAACCGAACAGTAAGTAGTGCCGGTACGGTGCCCAGGCCAAACAGCGCCATATAAACAGCACCAGTAACCGCATTTTCGGTCGTAATGGCTCCTGTCAGCGCTACGTACACAAATCCACAAGGCAGCAAACCGTTCAGAAAACCCAGCCCGGCAAACGCCGATAACGTAGGGCTATGCAGAAAGCGAGTCATGGGTTGAACCACCCAACGCGTGGCCGGGCTCATGGACAGACCCGGCAATTTTCCCCGATTTACGAGCGTCCAGAGCAGCAAAAACAGTCCAGCCGCAATAGACACCGGCCGTTGTAAACCGGCCAGCAATAACCCCTGACCAACGGTGCCCATGAGTAGGCCAAGTCCGGCATAAGCTGTAACCCGGCTGGTGTGGTAAAGCGCGATTGCCAACCCTCGTTGCGAGCGGGGCAATCGCCCGACGGGTAACGCCATGGCCAGTGGCCCGCACATACCCACGCAGTGCAGACTACCCACAATGCCCGTTGTGAGGGCGGCTGTCCACCAGAGAATGTACAGATTCATAGTTGCTTACAAAAATAAATCGTCTTCATTGTAATAGTCGTGTTCACCATCCGACCAGGTGAATTGTACCCGCCAGTATCCCCTGGCCAGTTTGGCCGTTGACACCACCTGCCGACTGGCGTGAGCGGCTGGAATGGGGACGTTGAAATCCAGCTCCCGATCGGCGGGGCGGTAAAAGTGAAGGTCGCCCTTACGAAGTGCTGTAGGCAATACGATGGTAAACTGCTGGGTGTCGGCTTGGAAAGTCATGAGCATGGGTTTGTTTTGGCGGGCATTGGCAATACGGTCGATCTGTTGTTGATAAGCGATTTCGGTCTGGTAATAATCGTCACGCACCAGATCGACGCTTTGGCGACACATCCGGTAAATCATGACGCCGATAAATCCGGCAAACAGGATAAAGGTGAGTACGATGGCTTTTCCCCAGTTCATAATTTTTAATGAGTGAATGAGCGAAAGAGTGGCAGCGTCGTAAACTTTCGCTCATTCACTCTTTCGCTCCGCTTCGGCGGTCCGATTTCACCTTGGTAACGGGTCCTAAAAATGTTGTCTCGATCTGGTCAACAACTTCGTTCCCTACTAGTACGTCGAGGTGAAGGGATGTGCTGGTTTCGCGGATCGTTTTTTCG
>JANXVQ010000305.1 GCA_025351545.1 Spirosoma sp. | reverse complement strand
GGGTTCTCAAACCCGACGCATTAACGCCTGTTGCGTCGGGTTTAAGAACCCGACACCACACCAACCCGGTGTTGCTTTGAACACGATTTCCCAAAACAGGCCTAACTTACTAAATAACCGCTGTATGTGCTTATCTCATCGCTTTGATCCATGCCCGGAGGAGTTCCACGCTTTCGGTATGTACCGTTTTGCGGCCTATTTCGGGCATCATTTCACCCGGATCGGTAGAGATTAAGCGATAAATCAAGATGGATTCATCGGGTTTGCCCGGTACAATATCGTATGGATGACCACCCGAACCGCGACCGGCGGCAACGGGCGTTTTAAGAATACCTAAAGCGGTAGGGTTAGTTTCTGAAAGGCTCAAGTTCAGTCCTGAAGTCATAGCTGGTCCTTTCGGATTGTGGCAATGAGCGCAGTTAATGTCAAGCCAGGCGCGGGCCCGGTCATTGAGCGAACCCGTTTCAGGTTTGTTCCAGATGGGTGTTTTGGGGCAGTTGGATAAGGCTGGCAACTTAGTCAGCATACCCGCTCGTTGCCAGTGCGTTAGTTGATTTTCCAGGCCATTGCCATACGCTAGTTTCCCGTTGAGTTGCCGGATCGATGGGCCAATGGGCGTCATGACTTCGTTTCGATTGTGACACCCTTTGCACTGGTTCAGATTCGGAATCGTGTAGGCATGTTGGCGATTCTGCCCACCGGCATCCACATAGCTAACGGTTTTAGTATCGCCCGCTACCTCCAGCAGCGCGTCGGTTTGTTCGTCGTTCCAAACATAATCGAATGCTTTCCAGCCTTCGGTTTGGTGAACAAGCAACCGTGTTTCCATTAGTCGACGTCCTTTGGTCAGATCCCGAAAATCGTTCGGGTAATAGAAAGTTTTAATCAGCGTAGTGCCAATCGGAAAGTTGAGGACAGCCGTGTCATTGTACGCAACCGATTGACCGGCGGGTAGTTTTATGAACCGCAGCTTTTCGGCGTAATCCGAGAACAAAGGTGTGTTAAGCGCATACGGCACAACTCCGGTCACGGGTTCCTGTTTAGCTGGATTTCCCTTGAAGAAGCCATAGTCTGACAATTTTTCGGGAACAGGTTTAGCTCGCCAGCTAACTAACGTCAACCAGGCCGTGATCAGAAATAAGCTCCAAACAAAATAGTTACGCATCGTTTTTAGCGGCTGTTACCCGACGTTGTTTTTAATGGGGCCAACTGACAATCGAATGGGGCCGCATCCATGGAGACGTTTTTGAAGTTGCGCCCGGCATCAAGATTTACAAGGCTCTGGTTCTTATTATTTCGGATGCAGATGCGCCGGTCGGGGAGGGGGTTGCCGTTCTTGTCGAGCGTGGCGGGGTCTGCGATGCCGTCATACAAAATGTGCGGTACATCTTGCCCCGGCTTTAGAATGGCACTGAAGATTTTCCCGTATCGACCGCGTGCACTGGCTGGGCCAGGGTTGCGCTCATACACATTGTCGTGAATCGAAACCGCCGTAGAAAATGGATAATATGCTTTATCGGTAATGGGGCGCTCGGTAATCAGGTAGCTGATAATGCCCGTATTCACACTTTGATTCCGAATAAACCGGTTCCCGAAAACTTCCACTCCATTGGCGGCTAAAATTAACAGACCAGTCCCATCGGATACGCTGGCGACGATATTACCTTCGGGAGCGAAGTTGGGGAAGTTATTATCGTGGATATAATTGTTGAATACCCGCACATTACCGCCTTGTTTCTGCACCAGATCGGGCAGGTCGAACACCAGAACGCCCCCCGTATTTTCGTAGGATTCATTGTCAAACACATCGGCGTTACGGGAATTTTCAATCTCGATTCCCGCTACGTTATGGTATGCTTTGCTGTTTTTGACGACAATTCCGCGCGACTGCCCGACGTAAATACCTGCGTCTGAAGCCCCAATGGCTGTGCATTCGTCAATCAACACATTGTCGCATTGAACGGGATAGAGACCATACCCGCCATTTTCTGCTTTAGGCTGGCCAGTCCATTCAACCTTCACATTGCGGAACGTAATGCCTTTTACGTTCATCGTTTTAATGCCGTCGCCCTTCGTATCCTGAATCGTTAGATTTTCGATAACGATCTCTTCCGCATTCGATACGCGCAGCCCCTCGGCACCGTCGGTCTGGCCTTTGAAACTCAGAATAGTTTTGTCAATTCCCTTCCCCCGGATGACAATACGCTTTTTATCCTCCAGAGACAGGCTTCCGGTGAAGGTAAATATACCCTCGTCGAGGTCAATGGTGCTACCGTTATCGGCCATGATAAGCCGGGTCTGGTATTGCTTCTGCACAATAGACTGCGCCCATATTTTAGTGCAAAATAAGCAGGCAATAAGAAGTAGGAAATACGGCTTCATAAAGCAAGGGTTATGAAAACAGAGAGAGTCTTTCTGTGAAAAGTAAATTTACGAAACTATACCACTTGCCACTATTAACAAAAAATTTACTATTAAATCCGCGATTTTATATGGAAATGTTTTTCTTTTTGATGTTTTTGAAATTGATTATTTGTTAATCGTCTCCATATGCAAAATCATTGATAAATTGCTTGCTTAAGTTATTAGCCCACCAAGCTCCATTCTTCTTTACAACCAATTGTCTATGAAACAATTTAGTGCTTTACTATTCTGCCTTGTCTGTTCATCAACAAGTTACGCCCAGAAATCATATTATGGAACAGAAGAGAAATGGACCGAACAGGACACCGCCCGTAAATTCTACACCGTGAAAGGAGATCGGCATGGTGTCAGCTTCTTTAAAAAACAACAATTTAAAGACGTACAGTATCAGGCGGGTCCTACGCTCACCTTCGACACCTATCATACGCCCGATGTGATGTATAGCTGGTGCCGAAAATGGGCCGAACAATATCCAAATCTGGTCGAGTTGTATGAAGTCGCGAAGAGCTACGAAGGTCGGCCGATTTTGCAAATGACGCTGACAAATAAGAAAACGGGCAAGCACACCGATAAGCCCGCTGCCTATTTTGAAGGGGGCCGACACAGTGGCGAAGTGACCAGCAGTGAAGCGGTCCTCTGGCTGACAAAACATCTTCTGGATAATTACGGTAAAGACCCCGCTATCACTAAATTGCTGGACACCAAGTCGATTTACCTCCGGCCAGAAAATAATCCTGATGGGGCTACAATGTACTTATTTACGGCGCAGCGAAACCGCAGTTCCATGCGCCCCTACGACAACGACCAGGACGGACTTCTGGACGAAGATGCTGAGGATGACCTTGATGGTGATGGCGTAGTGTATCAGCTTCGGAAAAAAGCCACGACGAAAGAGGATTTAGAAAAAGCCGATTATGTAATCGATCCTAAAGATAAAGCCGGCCGGCTGATGAAGCGGGTTCAGCCCGGACAGGGCACGCACCTTGTGTATACGGAAGGCATTGATAATGACGGTGATGGTAAGTATAACGAAGATGGTATTGGCGGGCTGGATAACCACCGGAACTACCCCGAAAACTGGCGTCCCGATCAGGGGGGCGATTTTACGGGACGGGGCTACACGCAGGGGGGCGCCAGCGAATACCCGCTCAGCGAACCCGAAACCCGCGCTACGTATGTGTGGCTGATGGGTCACCCGAACATCACTGTCGTGAACTCAATGGATACAAGCGTGCCGATGCATTTGCGTCCGCCTTCCACCTCAAGCAGCGCCGAAAGTATGTTCCCGCCCGATCTGGCCATTTACAAACATATGGATAGCCTTGGGCTTTCGTTTACGGGCTATCCCTGGGCAGGTGACGTGTATGAAACCTACAATACACGCAATAAAATCAACCGACTAACGGGCGACCCTACTAAACCAACGCCTTTGTTCGGACATGGCCCTGATTTTGGGTATTTCCAATACGGAGCCGTTTGGTATGGCGATGAACTCTGGAATAATGGCGCTATGAAGGATTATGACAAAGACGGCGATTATGACGACTACGATGCCTTAATGTGGGACGACGAAGCGAACGGTAAACGGGGCTTTAAGGACTGGTCAAAATTCACGCATCCGCAGTTGGGCGAAGTTGAACTCGGCGGATTTAATCCTAAATTTTTCTCGCAGAATGGCCCCGCCTGGCAGTTGGAAAACTGGATTTCCAAACAGTCGAAGTTTAATCTGGCGATGGCGAAAGAGCTGCCTCAGATCGACCTGACAGACGTTGCCGTGAAACCGCTGGCGAACAATGAGTATGAGATAAGAGCGACATGGACAAACTCCGGGCAGCTGCCGGTTGCTTTGGAGCAGGCTAAACGGGTTAAAATGGTACAGGAAGATCGTGTTACATTGGATATTGACAAAGCCCTTCTAAAAGGTGAGAAAGACGCCAGAGTTGTGATTACAATGCCGACTCTGTTTGATAAAACTATCTATGCAGGCTATACGAACGTCGGGGAGAAGAAGGAAGCGATCTTTCACGTAAAGCTTAATCAGGCAGGCCCTGTAAAAGTGAAAGTTAAACTACTGTCTACACGTGGTGGCTATAAAGAGAAAGAGATTACCCTTGGGAAGTAATTAGTGTTTTTTTTAATTTAAACCTATAAGCCGGGTCGCCATAACGGTTTATAGGTTTGTAGTCAGATACTTATATTTAACCACAGAGCGGTCTGTGGTTAAATAATAAAACTCTTTACTCGACTTTTAGTGGAGGTCCTACCACCTGCATATCGTGATCCGCAAAAAATTTAGCCATTTCGGCTGGGGTAGGATCTTTTTCCAGGCCTGCCATTGTAACAAAAAACTCCTCCATCTTACCTGCCGGTTGGAAAATCACCATCATTCGCCCTTTCTCACTGACTTGCGTCCAGGCGTGGGGTACTTTTCGAGGCAAAAAAATACTGTCACCCGTTTTGAGCTGGTATTTATCCTGGCCCACTAAAAATGCGTATTCTCCATCATGAACATGAAAAATCTCATCCTGACTGGGATGCACGTGTGAAGGTGTCCCTCGTTTAGGCGACAAGGAGGTTTGTTCAAATACGGCCAGATCACCATTGGTATCTTTCCCGGATACTTTAACATCGAGAATGTTTGAATTGACGCCTTTGAGTTTAATATGGCCATGATATCGGCCCTCACCATCGTTCACCTTGAAGCCTTTTGGGTCTCGATCTGTATTGGGTTGAATTTGGGCAGTAGCGACCAAAGGAGCAACGGCTAGGGTTGATTGAATAAATTTCCGACGCATCATAAGTGACCAGGTTTAATGATAAGGCTTTGATAGTTAGGTTATTATTGTGACAGCTACTCAAAAAGCCTAATTTACCAAATGGAACCATTAATGTGTCGAAACTTCTAGTAAACGGAAAGATTAATTGTTGGTGTAATCAGTTAGGGTGATGGCAAGGAGGTGAGACAACGCCAAAGTGTAGTACAACAGTGTAACCTGAGTTTATGAGTAAGAAAAGAATTGCCCGTTTCTTCTTTTTTGCCCTGCTGAATGTCTCGTCGATCAGCGCGGCTTTGGCTTCAGAAACATTTTTCTATATCGTTAAGAGAGCCGATTGGCTTACCGATGCAACAAAGTCCGGTTATCGCCCTCAGTCCTTTTCTACAGATGGCTTTGTTGCCCTTTTAACACCGGAGAAGGTGATATCCACGGCTAGTATGTTGTTTCGGGGTGAGAACGATTTGCTCTTATTGAAAATCAACGTATCCGCTGCCGACCCGTTATTGAGATGGGAGAACGCACCCGGCAATGAAGCTTCTTTTCCACATTATTACGGTGCCCTTCCCCGGATATTCGTTAAAAAAATATACGTATTCAACCCGAAAAAGGACGGCAATTTTTCGCTTCCCAACGATCCATTATTGACGAGGACTATGGCTCATGCAATACCAAAAGGCCTTGTTAATAAACTTCTTAGCTATCAGGAGTGGCAACGTACAGATCGGTTTCATCAACTTCAGATCGATAACTTTCTGCGACCAAAAGTCCGGTTACAATGGTGGTATTTTGATTTTTTTCTCGATGATGGCAGTTCGGTTGTGTTGACATTTATTCCCCAACACTGGTGGGAGAAAACGGAAGTAGCAAAAGAAAAAAAAGCCCTGTTTACGATGTCGCTGAAAACCAGGCAAGGTCTTGTGAAGCGCTTCTCATCCGTTGTTCCCCAATCGGAAATTAAAACCTCAGCCGACCATCTGGAAATCCCCTCCCATCTGGTTATTCGATCTACAGGCTCCGACGATAATCGTACTTATTCGATTCAGGTGAATTTCCCGGAAGTGACGGGCGTTTTTAACATTAGGCCAACACAGCCTCCGTTTGCCGCTTTTCCAACGGGAGTGATGCCCGGTATTCTTCAAACGGTGCTTAGCGGTGCTCCATTTGGTGCACCAAGTTTTAGCTACGTTTCCCAGATTCCCAATAGCTTTGTTTCGGGATCGCTTGCCTGGGATGAGTATCAAGCCGACATCACAGGCCAGGCTTATCATGAGCAGGGCCGCCTGAACGATACCCCAGAGCGTCAGGGAAGTAGCTGGACCTGGTATCACTTTTCGGGTGACGGATGGAACATTTTTGGAACGCCCGGCAGCTACATTTACCTTCAACAGGGCGACCGGATTGTGCGGTCTGGATTTCATCTGATTGCCAAAGACTATACGTTGCAAAACCGAGCATTCTCCAGCCCGGATCATGCC
>JANXVQ010000032.1 GCA_025351545.1 Spirosoma sp. | reverse complement strand
CGTAAAACGGAATACTATTCCGTTTGGCCGTCAGGCCAATTTTCTAATTACTGATGGTGGCCTGACGGCCAAACGGAATACCATTCCGTTTTACATTGCTTTGACAAACGGGTTGGTTCGTTTCTCCTGGCCAATGGTTGTTGATTCCATATGACCGGCATAAACGATGTAATCGTCTGGTAATGTAAAAAACTTGGTTTGGATGCTGTCGATGAGGTCGGCATGATTGCAATACGGAAAGTCGGTACGGCCTACGCTTCCCCGAAACAGCACATCTCCGCCAATCACATATCGATCGGCGTGGTTCACAAACGCCACGTGTCCCGGTGCGTGTCCCGGTACAAAGATGACATCTAAAACCGTGTTGCCAAATTGAAACTGGTCGCCTTCTTTCAGAAATTCATCGATGGTAGACGGCTCGAATCCTCGCAATCCATAGAGCGCACAACGGGTTGGCACATCGTTAAAAATAACCATATCCGACTCGTGCAGATAAGCTTTAACGTTGAACTTTCGCTTCACATAAGCAACACCAAACACATGGTCGAGATGAGAATGCGTTAGTAATAAGTATTTGACTTTGAGTTTTTTATTCTCAATAAATCGCGCTAATGCTTCTTTTTCGGCCTGTTCGTAACAGCCCGGATCAATGATAACAGCCTCGCCAGTTTCGTCGTCGGCGATGACATAGGTGTTCTCATGAAATGGAGAAAACTCGAAGGTTTGAATCATATGTAACGCGGACGGTCCGCCGTTGCGGAGAAAACAGTCGATAACAGTGATAGGGCGCGGGAGAAAACCCGCATGACTAACTTACAAAAGTAGAAATACTGTTGGTTTTTTGCGTAAATCAGGCACTTGTGTTTTCCATTCACGAACGGTCATTGTGCGGACGAAGGCGTCGGGTGCGGTTAGATTACAAGCTACGCACAGGAGGGTATTGCTCTGGCAATTGGCCACTATATCGGCGAATACCGCGTCATTTCGATAGGGCGTTTCCATGAAAATCTGGGTCTGCTGTCGTTGCTGGGATTCCTGCTCAAGGAAACGCAAGGCCCGCGCCCGGTCCTGCCGTTCGATGGGTAGATAACCATGAAAGACAAACGATTGGCCGCTCATGCCAGATGCCATCAGGGCCAGTAAGATAGATGATGGGCCAACCAGCGGCTCCACGCGCCAGCCAAGTGCATGCGCCATACCGACCACTACGGCCCCAGGGTCGGCCACACCGGGGCAACCCGCTTCAGACATTACGCCCGCGTTTCGTTTTCGCTCGGTCAATTCCTGAATTTGTCGGCGCGTGTCGGCCGGGGGAGTGTCTTTATCGAGATCGAAGAACGTTGTTTCGTCAATAACACGACTTGTTTTTAGTCCACTGATAAACCGGCGGCTGGTGCGAACATTTTCGACAAAATAGGCATCCGTTTTTTCGAGTACTTCCCGAAGATAGGAGGGAAGTACTTGCTCGGCCGTATCGTCGGCGAGCAGGGTAGGAATAAGGTATAGGGTTGGCATTTTTTTTGTATCTTAATTGATGCCGGATTAAAACCCAGCGCCATGCATTTGTTATTAATTATCTGCGCCGGATTTAACCCGGTGTAACAGCACTTACAAACTTCACGAGTACATCAACAAACTCCACTGGTTTCTCGGCTTGCACCCAGTGCCCCGCCCCCTGAATAGTCTCGATTTGAGCGTTTGGGAAAATTCGCTTGATAGCCGGAATATCTTCGTCCAGAATATAAGGTGATTCACTACCCCGGATAAATAATGAGGGTTCGGTCACAATATGAGTATTAGTCAACTCTTCGCCAATGGTGTGCAGTTCGCGTTCAATAGCGGGGATGTTTATCCGCCAGTCAAATCTTCCCTGTTCGTCACGATAGAGATTTTTAAGCAGGAATTGCCGTACTGGCAGCGAAGGTTCATATTGCTGTAAAACAGCATCGGCTTCATTTCTGCCCTTAATAATCAGTAGATTAACTGCTTTCAGCCCGCGTATAAGTTCGGCGTGATGAATAGGGTAAAACTTGGGAGCAATATCGACGACAACAAATTTTTTGAACGTGTTACGGTATGTCATTACATACTGCATCACCGTTTTGCCGCCCATCGAATGGCCAACCAGAATTGGACTGTCGAGGCTTTGATCGACTAAAAACTCGCGCAGGTCGGTGGCCATGCTCTGATAATCCTGCTCATCGGCACGGGGCGACTGACCATGATTGCGCTGGTCGAGGAGAAATACACGGTAACCCTGTGCGGCAATTGTTTTGCTAATGGTTAGCCAGTTGTCAGATGAGCCAAAGAGGCCATGCAGAATGACAATTGCAGGGCCGGTCTCACCCGTTTGACGGAAGAATAATTTCATAAACTTAAACGCGAAGGGCGCAAAGGTAGTCGCAAAGGTCGCCAAAATTCTTCAGGCCTTCTGATGGTTCGCCGTTTCGGTTTAAAACTCAATTTACATAGACCACTTTTTTGCGTCGCTCAACCAACTCACCGAAGGCCTGTAGATCGAAGCCGTTTTCGTGGGCTACGCGCTCAAATTCAGTGGTGCTACCCGGCTCAACAGCAATAAGCAAGCCGCCGGATGTTTGTGGATCGGCCAGAATATATTTTTGTATTTCGGTCAACTCACTAATTTTATGACCGTAGCTATCCCAGTTACGAATGGTGCCACCGGGAAAACTTTTTTGTGCCAGATATTCCTCAATGATTGGCAACGTAGGAACAGCGTCAAATATAAGGGTTGCGCTCAGGCCAGACCCTTCTGCCATTTCGGTAAGATGACCCAGCAAGCCAAAACCCGTTACATCGGTTAACGCTTTTACATACGGCAATTTGCCCAAAACGGCTCCAAAACTGTTGAGTTTTGCCATTTGAGCGGGTGCTATATTGGCATGCTCGGGTTTCAGGATTCCTTTTTTCTGAGCTGTGGTCAGGATGCCAACGCCGAGCGGTTTTGTTAGATATAATTTGCAGCCTTCGGTAGCGGTATTATTTTGCTTAAGGTGCTCAAGCCGGACTTTACCCGTAACAGCCAGTCCAAAAATAGGTTCGGGCGAGTCGATACTGTGCCCACCAGCCAGTGGAATACCAGCCTCCCGGCAAACAGCTCGAGATCCTTCCAGTACTTGTCTGGCTACTTCGGGCGGGAGTTTGTCTAAGGGCCAGCCCAAAATAGCAATAGCCATAATTGGTTCGCCCCCCATTGCATAGATATCGCTGATGGCGTTGGCCGATGCGATTCGCCCAAAGTCGAAGGCATCGTCGACAATGGGCATAAAAAAATCGGTAGTGCTGATGAGGGCCTCCCCATTGCCGAGATCGAGCACGGCGGCATCATCACGAGAGTCATTGCCAACGAGCAAATTGCTGTAATGGGGCTGGGTAGTCGTTGCATCTGTGTGCAGAATCTGGTCCAGAATTTTAGGCGAGATTTTGCAGCCACACCCCGCTCCGTGGCTAAATTGGGTAAGTTTAATGGCAGTTGTTTCAGTTGGCGTCATAAGCGACAAAACTAAGATAGAAATGCTGGACTATAACAGGTAATTATTCATATTTATGCATCGCTATCGGTTCAATGTTTCTAACAAGTATATAAAGCTATCTAAGTGGTTATGTGGACTTAACAATATGGTAACAGTCTATTATAGAACGTATCCAGTTAGAAATAGGGTTATTTTTAGAATTTCATATGTATGCTTTTATATATTGGTACTTTTTTAAGAAGCCTTACCGTACAGCTCAAAAAAATAAAGCATATTTGTCCTTAAATTGAGAACATATCTGACAAGATTACATCTCAGAACTACTAACAAAACAAACACTTCTATGTCTAAAAATTTACTGCAATTTCGAATGGCATTTATGCTGGTCGGCAGTATTCTATTGGCTGTTCTCTGTGGAAGCGGAGCCATGGCTCAAGGCGTAACAACCTCGTCGATGAATGGCGTTGTTACTGACAGTAAAGGCGCGGTACTTCCCGGTGCAACGGTTGTGGCCGTGCATACACCTTCTGGAACCAAGTACGGAATCACGACGAACGCTTCCGGGCGTTATAATTTTCCCGCAGTTCGAATTGGTGGGCCTTATCGAATGACAGTAACGTTTGTTGGCTTTCAGGAGCAAACCCGTACTATTACCGATGCCAGCCTGGGCACGGCTGTAGAGGCTAACTTT
>JANXVQ010000006.1 GCA_025351545.1 Spirosoma sp. | reverse complement strand
CACTTCGGAGCCGGTCGGGGTCAACCGCAATTTCATATTGCTTCAACAGACCACCGAAACCGCTAACATCAGCCACGCCGGGCGTACCCAGTAGCCCCCGTCGGATGGTCCAGTCCTGAATGGTCCGCAGATCGGTGAGCGAGTATTTAGTTTCATAGCCCTTTTTTGGCACCACCGTATACTGAAAAATCTCTCCCAGTCCCGTTGTTACGGGAGCCATGACGGGTGTACCAACGCCGGGTGGAATCTGGCCAACGACGTTCTGCAATCGCTCGGCGATCTGCTGGCGGGCCCAGTAAACATCTGTAGCATCAGTGAAAACCACCGTAACAATCGACAGGCCAAAACGCGAGAAGGAGCGTAGCTCGGTAATGCCCGGAATGTTGGATAAGTTGATCTCGATAGGAAATGTAACTAATCGTTCGATATCTTCAGCTGCCAGCGATGGACTGCTGGTGATGACCTGTACCTGATTATTGGTAATATCGGGTACAGCGTCAATAGGCAATTGAGTTGCCGACCAAACTCCCCAACCCACCAGAGCAAGGGTAAACAAGCCAATAATGAGCTTGTTACGAATGGAAAAATAAATGATCGCATTGAGCATAGGACAGGTGGGTAAGCGTTAAAAGACAGTAAATGTAGATGTAGATGTGGTCAACTGGGCCATTATCAGCGACAGATGGCCCAGTTGGTTTGTGGATCAGCTTCATACGGGCGTTTTGACGGAGGGGCCCAACAGGAATTTTGCTTTTGTCAACTCGGTTTGCGGTTCGTATACCTGAAAATAGCCATGTGCAGCCGCTCCGCGGGCATGAACGATCCGCCCGGGAATCCGCTCATGGTCGAAGTGGGTAATTTTTTCGCGGAGAACAAGGTCTTCCAGCAGCGTGCCACCCCGCGGTTCTGCTTTGAGTGAATTCTGATCGTCGTTGATGCGTAAGCCCTGATTAGTGGTCAGGAATTGATTGGTACTATCGGCCCGATTCCTGGCCAACTCATCTACTTTGTCGTTTGTGTTCTTCTGGTTTCGTTGAGTGTTCACGATTTCCGGGTTTTGTTGACTTGATTTTTATTAAGTATTCATACCGTTGATTCATTGTTCGCATTACTGCCTATGTACAGCAGTTCGACCACGGTTACCTGTAAATCAATGTTAATAGCCTGCCGCTTTTCGGCTCCCAACGAAATCCACTGATCGGCTCGTTCATTGCAGTAATTGCTCAGGTCTGATCCTGATGACGTACCCTCGGGTGTCGTGGCATTGGGTTGAGTGGCCGCTCCGGCACGACGGGTTTGCGCCAGGGCAGGCTGAGTCACTGAGGCCAGGACAAATACGCCACTGGCGACACACATTTTCAGTGTTCTCAAAGGAATTTTCATAACAATTGAATAAACTGAGTTCGAGAAAAATAAACTGTTTATAGAATAGGCACTTAGCACTCACAGTAAGCAGACTATTTTTTAGCCGGGGCAATACCGGACGATTCATCACGCAATTCAGTGTGCATAATGAGGCCACCCAAACGGCCCACATTGGCCATTAGTCCGAAGGTGATAAGCGAAAGGATGAAAATAAGGGTGGGCAAAAACCGTAGTTGTTTCGCCCGTTGCCAGCTCAGCGCCACCAGCGACAGGACGCCCGTCAGATACACGCCGATACTGGCTATGTCAGCTGCTTCTTCGTGCAGCTGCAGCCGTGGCCTATCCAGTGCATGGATTGATTTCAGGTAATGTTCCGCGCTCTCACCCGTCTGACTGGTTATAAATGTCAGCAGGGTCATCAGTACAAAAAGACCGAAACCCAGATGGACAACGGACTCATTGCGACGAACAAGACCGTATCCGAGTACGATGGTTGCCAGCAAGCCACCAACAATTGGGAAGTGATTTACCAGCAGGTGCCAGTGCGCTCCATTGAAGTTCATACGAAATGAATTGATTGAATAAATAAGGATATTGTGGGCTGGGAATGGCCAGCCGGGTGCGGAGATCATTGGTGCAGATTGCATCGATGAAACGAGTTGTTCAGCCATATCCGGCACGCTTAAGCGAACCGGGCCGATCATTAGCGAACGCACGGCCGAATTGGCAGCGTAGACTACAGAAAGGAACTGATCAATAAATAAGGCAGAATTTGGGTTTGGCGAGCAAGCATCACATACAATTTGTATGGACCCATTTCGGTCAGGGGCGTACTACAGGCTACGCTCGGGGGGGATTAATCAGGGCGAAAACCGCCAGAAAAGCATAGAGATCGGCCTTGCGGAAGAAGTCTGCTTTGGCTGAAATAAGGAATTGTAAAGGGGAAATAGCCACAAAGCGAACGGCATTCGGGGTATAAGCCGGTACGGAATGACTGCTTGATGGTAGATTCTGATGCGAATGATTGGGGTGTTTCTGGTGCTCTGAATCAGCCCCGTAATGCATCTTGAGAAAATCGGTAAAACTCAGGGTGGGCTCTGTTTGCCGATGTTGCTGAAAGTGCAGCATCAGATCGCCCCAGTGGGC
>JANXVQ010001026.1 GCA_025351545.1 Spirosoma sp. | reverse complement strand
ATTGCCCTGTGGGACATCAAGGGGCTGGCGTTCAATCAACCCATATTTATGTTGCTGGGCGGACGTACCAAACCGCACATCGAGACGTATTACAGCCGGTTATACACCCGCGATCTGGATAGTTTGCAGGCCGAAGCCGCGCTCTGCAAAGCGGAAGGATTCACGGGTATGAAACTCCGTTGCGGCTATCCACTAACCGACGGACTCGTCGGACTGAAGAAAAATGTGGAGATGGTACGTGTCGTGCGGGAAACCGTTGGCGATGATGTGGACATCATGCTAGAAGCCTACATGGGCTTCAATTTCCCCTATGCCAAACAACTCCTGAAAGCGCTGGAACCCTACAATCTGCGCTGGGTTGAAGAATTAATGCTGCCCGACGAGATTCAAAACTTCGCCAAGCTAAAACAGTACACCGACATCCCGCTGTCGGGTGGGGAGCACGAGTACACGCGCTACGGTTTTCATGATTTGTTGCAGACGGGTGCGCTCGATATTTTCCAGTTCGATGTCAACCGGGTCGGGGGCTTTACCGAAGCGCAGAAGATCTGCAACATGGCGCTGGTGCACGGTGTCGAGGTGATTCCGCACGGCGGGCAGATGCATAATTTGCACGTTGTGATGAGTTCATTCGCCTGCCCAATGGCCGAGTACTTCCCCCAAACCGAGATCGAGGTCGGCAACGAAATGTTCTGGTACATTTTCGATGGCGAAGCCATTGCCGACAACGGCAAACTCAAGCTCGACGATACCAAACCGGGCATGGGCTTGACGCTAAAAACCGAGGGACTCGAACACTTTACCATCATTGATTAATTAACCTGACTGAACGTATTATGGAAAAAATTTCGGCGGAACGTAGCATTTTAGACCTCTTCAAGCTGCACGGTCAAACGGCGCTGGTGATCGGAGGGAACCGTGGCCTTGGTTTGGCGATGGCCCGGGGATTGGCGGAGGCTGGAGCTAACATCGTAATTGCCGCCCGCGATCAAACCACAAATCAGCAATCCGAGGATGCAATCAAATCGGCCTATGGTGTTGACTGTTACAGTATTATCTGCGACGTAACGGCCGAAAAAAGCGTCAAATTGGCTGTCAATCAAACGGTTGATCGATTCGGAAAGGTGGATATCCTGATTAATTCCGCCGGGATCAATATCCGGGGAGCCATCGAAGACTTGTCTCTGGAAGATTTTGAAAAGGTGCAGCAGGTTAACGTAACGGGTACCTGGCTGGCCTGCCGCGAAGTGATTCCGGTTATGAAACAGAATGGATACGGTCGAATTATTAACATCGGCTCGATGCTGGCACTAACGGCCATTCCCGACCGAACGCCCTATGCAACCAGCAAAGGTGCTATTCTGCAACTGACTCGTGCGCTGGCGATGGAAGTGGCTAAAGAAGGTATTACGGTGAATGCGATTTTGCCGGGTCCGTTCGCCACCGATCTGAACCTTCCGTTGCTTAATGATCCGGAGAAATATCAGGCATTCATCGCCAAAATTCCAATGGGGCGCTGGGGCGAATTGCACGAGATCGGCGGTATTGCACTCTATCTGGCCAGTCGGGCGTCCAGCTACGTAACGGGTTCCTGCTTTTCGGTTGACGGTGGCTGGGTGACCCAGTAGCCCGATATATATCCTCATTATTCCTAAACCTTACCCAACTTCATGGAAACGACACGATTAGTGCAACTGTCGGATGCTTCTCAGCACCGGCGGGTTGCCCTGGTGCAGGAGCCGTTGTTGCGATTTTTGCAAAACACTACGTCGGTATATGCGCTTGCACTCGAAGCGATTCAACTAAAACAGTCGCTTAGTAGCCTCATTCAGAGTCGCTTGTCGGACGAGACGATTGACTATCAGTTGGTGTACGACGGTCAAAGCGACTGGCAACTGCTCCCCGCTTTTGATCACCCCGAAGGACCCTTCGGTTGCATGGTTTCGGGAACGGGGCTGACCCATAAAAACAGTGCGTTAAACCGGCAGATGATGCACCAGTCGGCGGTCGAAAAGCCAACCGACAGCATGCAAATGTATCAGTGGGGCGTTGAAGGCGGTTCGCCAGCAGCGGGTACTATTGGTGTGCAACCGGAGTGGTTCTACAAAGGGAATGGCGCGATTCTGCGAGCACACGGTCAGGCGCTGGATGTGCCTGCGTACGGCAACGATGGGGGAGAGGAACCCGAAGTGGCGGGCGCCTACGTAGTAGATGAAACCGGAACACCCTGGCGAATTGGGTTCTGTACGGGTAATGAATTTTCGGACCATGTTATGGAGAAAAAGAATTACCTCTATCTCGCACCTTCCAAATTGCGGCAATGCGCTATCGGTCCTGAACTGGTTATTACCGATGACTTCACCGAGTGGACGGGTACAGTGGGCGTCGATCGGGACGGTACGTCGCTATGGTCGTCTCCCATCCGAACGGGGGAGAAAAACATGGCCCATAGCCTTCAAAACCTGGAATACCATCATTTTAAATACGAGGCTCATCGATTGCCCATGCAGGCGCATGTACACTTTTTTGGTGCCGATGCCTTCAGTTTCGGTCAGGGTATCGTGTTGCAGGACGGCGATTCGATGCATGTTCAGTGGAATGGATTGGGCCGCACGCTGCAAAATCCACTTAGAGTCTCCGTTGCTACCGAGCAGTTGCTATTTATTCAGGCTTTATAAGCATAATCGAACGCTGATCTTTACCTCATGGAAAAACAGATGGGTTTACTTGGAGACGTTGAGCCGCTGAAAATGCGTTGGGTCATGGTGAGTCTGGCGTTTCTGGCTACGGTGCTAAACTACGTTCATCGCCTGTCATTCAACTATTTGAGTGCAGATGGCGACCTGCGCAAGCTCATTCCAGACGATGCATTCGGCTATATTGGCACCGCTTTTTTTGTCGCCTATATGATCTCCAATGCGTTTTCGGGCTTTGTGATTGACAAGCTTGGTACACGCGTTGGCTATGCACTGTGCATGGCCTTCTGGACGAGTGCCGGGTTGGTTCATGCCTTTGCCGTTACGCCCTTGCAGTTCGGTATCTGCCGATTTTTTCTGGGTATTGGGGAAGCCGGAAACTGGCCGGCTGCTATCAAATTGACGGGTGAGTGGTTCCCCGCAAATGAACGGTCAACGGCGTCGGGGATTTTCAACAGCGGCTCGGCGCTGGGTGCTGTGATTGTGCCACCGATGGTGGCGTATTTGGGTGTCGAATACGGCTGGCAGGCGACGTTCGTTATTCTGGCGGTTTTTGGCTATTTATGGCTGGCCATTTTCTGGTTTACATACTATACACCGGAACAGTCGGTGAAGGAAGCCAAAGCCCGAATTATCCCACCCATGAAACTGCTCAAAACCCGGTTCGTGATTATGTTCACACTCTCCAAAACATTCATGGACCCGGTTTGGTACTTCGTTACGTTCTGGATTGGGCGTTACCTGGTCGATGTTCACCATTGGAATTTGAAGCAGATTGGCTGGTACGCAACCATTCCTTTTATCATTGCCGACGTGGGAAATCTGGTTGGGGGGTATTTCACTCAATACATTATCAAACGAGGTGTCCCCATTCCAAAAGCTCGCAAAATTGCCGTTGCTATCGCCGGATCGATCATGGGCGTGTCCTTGTTGCTAGGGCCGTTTGTCATCACCACCCCGTTATCGGCGCTGCTGATTTTTGGAATGGCCGGATTTGGATATACCGCCTACACGGCTAATTCACTGGCGTTTCCGGCCGACATAGTCCCCAAAAGTGCAGCTGCCTCCGTTTGGGGACTGGCTTGCGTGGGTACGGGCCTGGGCGGAGCGTTATTTCAGTCGCTGTCGGGTCTGGTTCTGAAGAACTACTCGGGTACGTTAGGTTATGCCGCTGCCTACAATATGCTATTTCTTGGTTTCGGGGTATTCGCTCTGATTGGCTTACTGATCATGTTATTATTTATGGGGCCACTGGTTAAAAATAAGGAACTATACGAGTACGTCGAGGCCGATATGACACCTGTTCAACATGCTTAACTGGTTCTTTAATGCATCCATTAACTGGTACAAATTTTATCGGGTGTACAACGGGCCGATTTTCTGGATGCGATTGCTGACGAACTAAT
>JANXVQ010001004.1 GCA_025351545.1 Spirosoma sp. | reverse complement strand
GGTGTCGGGTTTAAGAACCCGACACCACACATACCACGATGGTGGTACTAAATGGCCTGCCGTAGCCAATGGCCGGGCGTATTTCGGGCTGGGCAAAAACACCGATAGCCAGATCTAATAAGTAGTGGAGTTTTGGATCAGGGTTATAAACGTCTTTCAGTTTTATGCTCTACAAGGTTGCTACAAATGCCATTGTATCCACACCATCGGCATAATCAGTCAAGCCGGGGCGTTGGGTTTGTCCAAATGGAATACTGTTAGGATACCAGCCCTGGGCTGATGCAACAACCTGAATCTGATCGGCGTGGCCAGTCAGCCAGACCGACGCGTCGGCCTGTGTCTGGTAAGTCTGATAATACAGGACAGAAATAGGAGAGACCAGTGCATCATTTTCAGTTACCAGCAAATAGCCATTGTCGAGGTGCGGTACCGCATTGATGAGGTAGATGGACTTGTTGTAGTCGTAATTGTTCTGGTATTTATGGTTATTCAGGTAAATAGATGCCTGCGGTTCCAGCGTGCGTAATAGGGGCGTAAAATCGTATGGTTCTCCATTAGAACCTTCCGGCACCAGAATAGTCGAAACATTGCGGCAGCCCAAGCCGTAGTAATCGGAAAGGTCGTGGCCAAGTTTCAAGAATTCATCTTCACTTTCTTCGCCCATTAACAGTCCGACAGACGTGCGATTTTTACGGATAATGTGGGGCTTTTTAGCAAAGTAATACTCAAAGTAGCGGGCTGTGTTATTGCTGCCCGTAGCGATGTAGGCCTCAGCGGCATTTAATCGCTCGGCTTCGTCGATCAGGTCGTTAAATGCAGGATTAATCTCTTTTAATTTTTGTATTAAATAGTGGATTAATACAAAATCATGACTACTTGTTTTTGCCATCAGTTTATGGCCGCTCATCAATACGCAAAGCATGTCATGAAAACCAACGGCCGGGATATTACCAGCCATGACAACCCCTACTGGACGAGGCTTTTTGGCAAACTCAACGGTCGATTCGGCAAAATACTGATTTGCCCACGCAGTGAGTTTATCGGCCACCAGAAACTCGTCGGCAATTGCCCGTAAGGAATTTAGTGAATTATCGAGCGTAAACCAGTTATTTCTGTAGTTGGCTTGTTGAACAATTTCGTTGAGTTCAGGTTGAGAGTCGGCCGAGCGCAGGAAGTCACCTAAAGCTACGAACGTCTGTAATCGTTCTGATAAAAGCATGAATTGGATAAACAAATGGAATACACCATCAACTAATGTAATTAAATATTAGTTTGTCGCCAACCTTTAAATAGTTATATTTGTTGTTCAATTCAGGAAGATAAAAAATTTACCATATATAAATCAGTACTGCTCATGGCAATCATGATCACCGATGAGTGCATCAACTGTGGTGCCTGCGAACCCGAATGCCCCAATACGGCCATCTATGAAGGTGGTGTTGAATGGACCTGGGGAGGTGGGACTGAACTGGGCGAAGTCGATTTCGGCGATGGAACAGTTGTGAGCGGTAAAGCACCACAGGCTCCCGTTTCAAATGAATTCTATTATATCGTACCCGATAAATGTACCGAGTGCATGGGCTTTCATGAAGAGCCACAATGTGCGGCTGTTTGCCCCGTTGATTGCTGTGTGCCCGATCCTGAACATGTAGAGGAAGGGGAGACACTACTAGCTAAGAAAGCCTGGCTCCACGCCGAAGCATAAAGTAATAGATTAAACACATTTTCGATAAGGCCCAATCAGTTCGCTGGTTGGGCCTTATTGCATTTTAGCCATAAATAGCCATTTAAATGGGCCTTATATAACGAAAAAAGCAGTTTATGATAAGAATAATATTTGGCAAATATTATAATGCACCAAATATATTAAAAATATTTATTTTAGATGTTTTGTGTATTTAAGGCTGATTTAATAGCAAGATTTAAACATAATTGGCTTATTTATGAAGATATTCATAAATATTTTTAGTTAACTATTGCGTAGGATAATTTATCTAACAAAATTTGCTACGAAATGAGACCATAGCGAAGATTAGCTACAACCAAACAAATAATATGAAAAAAGTAATTTTACTTATTAGTTCTTTGTTTTTGGGTTTTACCGCTCAAGCTCAGGACACAACTACTGTAGCTCCCGGAAAATTTACGTTCTCCGGTTACATGGACACCTACTACTTTGGGAACTTCAACAATCCTAAAAGCCAGTCGAACTTAGGTTTGAATGGGTCAGGTGTAGGGAATGCCCGTGCATTCGATCAGAGGGCGGGTCAGTTTGGCATCGGCCTGGTTCAGGCTAAAGCTGTTTACTCCGCCAGTAAAGTTGATGCCGTAATCGACCTGACGTTTGGTCCATTTTCTGATTTGGGAAATTATGGCAACTATATCGGTCCGCTCGGTCCTGGTTCTACTTCGTTAGCTATCAAACAGGCGTATATTACCTATAAGGCAACCAGCAAACTATCGTTCACCGCGGGTCAGTTTGGTACGCACATCGGGTATGAAGTCATTGACGCCCCGGTCAACTACAATTACTCACTCTCTAATCTCTTCAACAACGGACCCTTCTATCACATCGGTCTGAAAGCGCAGTATGCCTTTAGCGACCGGGCTTCGTTGATGGTAGGTTTAGTGAACAACGTTGATAACCTGTACGATAACAACAAAAAGAAAGGGTTGATCGGACAGTTCTTTTTCTCGCCGGTTTCGGGCTGGAATGTGTACTTTAATGCTATCCTGTCAAATGAAGCCTCGCAAGCAGTTGGCAATCAGGCAACTGGTATTGTATCTGCCAAAGATGCACATTATCAACTTTTTGACCTGACAACTACCTATCAGGTAACGTCTAAGTTTTTCTTAGGTCTGAATGCCGCTTCTGGTTCGCAAAAAGGTGACTACCAGAATCTTGGCGGTCCAGTCACATCAAAGAGCTGGGGCGGTGTTGCGGTGTATTCCAACTACGCATTCACCAACAAATTTGGCCTTGGTGTTCGTTACGAAACGTTCGACAACAAAAACGGCGCTCGTGCTCTGACCGATGCCGCCGGCAACGGAGCCAGTGTTAATTCCATTACAGTAACGGGCAATATCACCGCTGCCGATGGACACCTGTTGTTTAAGCCCGAATTACGGATTGACAGTTACTCGGCCAATAAGTTTGAAAAAAATGATGGTTCACTAACAACATCTCAGGCTACGCTTGGTATGGCAGCTATTTTCAAATTCTAATAAACTTCCTATTCCTTTAACCAAAATTTTAACTAGCACAACAAATCCCCTCGATTACCATGCAAAAGCCCACTTACATTCCCCTCGTCATTCTGCTGATTATCAGCTTGGTGGCTGTTTTTATGCCCGCCGTTCCGACGCAAATCGTAACGGAAGGTATCAACTCTGGTGACACGGCCTGGATGCTTGTAGCCACCGCTCTGGTCTTGTTGATGACACCTGGTCTGGCGTATTTCTACGGCGGGATGGTAAACAACAAAAACGTTATTTCAACCATGCTGCAAAGTTTTGTAGCAATGGGTGTTATCAGCATTCTTTGGGTTGTGGTTGGCTATAGCCTGGCCTTTGGTTCATCTATTGGTGGTTTTATTGGTAATCCAATGGATCACTTCATGTTCAAGGGTGTGCTTGACGGTAAGCCCTGGTCACTGGCTCCAACCATTCCACTGGTGGTGTTTGCCTTTTTCCAGCTTAAGTTCGCCGTTATCACGCCTGCTCTTGTAACAGGTTCGATGGCTGAGCGAATTAACTTCCGGTCGTATGTACTGTTCATGATTCTATTCAGCCTGTTGGTTTATGCTCCATTAGCGCACATGACCTGGCATCCAGAGGGTATCCTGTTCAAATTGGGCGTACTTGACTTTGCGGGTGGCACAGTTGTTCACATGTCGGCGGGTTGGGCTGCTTTGGCTGGTGCTTTGTATTTGAAGCGCCGGAAGTCGCACATCGAAGCAAGTTATTTCCCGCCAGCTAACATTCCGTTTGTGCTGTTGGGTACAGGTCTTCTGTGGTTTGGCTGGTTTGGTTTTAACGCTGGTTCGGCAGTAGCTGCTTCTCCATTGGCTGCTTCGGCCTTCGCTACCACCAACACGGCGGCTGCGTCTGCGGGTTTGGCCTGGGTATTGTTCGATGCCGCTAAAGGCAAGAAGGTATCGGCACTTGGTTTCTGTATCGGTGCGGTAGTTGGTCTGGTTGC
>JANXVQ010000995.1 GCA_025351545.1 Spirosoma sp. | reverse complement strand
GATTTTTCGTCTCTTACCAATCCGTTCTTATCCGTTCAGGATAAAGCCGATCCAACAAAACCAACGCCCGACTGGACTAAATCGTTGTATGAACGCGGGACGCCAACGACCTACCGGAAAACGAAAAACGAGCTGCAATACATCGGGATGCCCGTTGGCGGAATTGGGTGCGGCTGTGTGTATCTGGGGGGTGATGGACGGCTTTGGCTTTGGGATATTTTCAATAAAAACCAGACTGGTGTTGTCTACAAAGATGTTCCGTGGCACGAAAAAATACAGAACAATCTGTCGGTTCTGCGCCCGTTCGATGGGGCTAATTATGTTGAGCCCGTTAAAGATATTCGCCCGGTAGAACAGGGTTTTGCACTAAAGATCGACTACGAAGGGAAAAGCGTCACGAAGCGGTTAATGGCTGAGGATTGGGACGAAATTGAGTTCGACGCGACCTACCCAATGGCGACTATTCGCTATATCGACGCCACGTTGCCGGTCCAGATTTCGTTGCATGTTTATTCGCCGTTTATCCCGTTGGATGAAGCAAATTCAGGCCTGCCTGCTACTATTTATTCGTTCACGATCACAAATAAAAGCCCAGCCACAGTAACGGTATCGGTGGTGGGCTGGCTGGAAAATAAAGCGGCCATTTACACCGCTACCGACGATCAATACACCAAATCGAATAAGGCCGTACCAAATGGTGTTTTTAGCACCGTGATCAATAAAAACTGGGCCGACGATGCGTATTTGTTCAAGGCCGATTACGGTAACTTTTGCCTGCTTTCCCTGAACCCGTCTACGGTGGTTAACACGGCTGCTAGTCTGGCTTCCGGCGCGTTGTTCGGTCCCGACGATACGCAACCGGTTACCAAACGATTCGACGAAATGTTGCTGGGTTCGGTGGGTAATACGGTACAGATTCAAGCCAGTATCACAACTGAACTACACTACGTTTTAAGCTGGTACTTCCCGAATTTGTCATTCCATTCGATCAGGAATGAAACCAGACGGTACTACGCTAACCAGTTCAAATCGGCGGCCGAAGTTGGTACATATATTCAACAGAATTTCGAAAAACTATCGGGCGAAACCAAAACCTGGTGCCAAACCTGGTATGCCCAAAGTACATTGCCGCACTGGTTTTTAGAGCGGACATTATTGAATGTGTCTACACTGTCGACGACAACATCGCACCGGTTCTCGTCGGGGCGGTTTTATGCGTGGGAGGGCGTAGGCTCCTGCGCGGGCACCTGTACGCATGTCTGGCAATATGCACAGGCGATGGGCCGTCTTTTTCCGGCACTTGAACGCGACACGCGTGAACGGGTGGATCTGGGGTTCGGTTTCCACGAAGACGGACACATCGGTTTTCGGGCTGAATATGACCAGCAACCCGCCATTGACGGACAGGCCGGGCGGATTCTGGGTATTTATCGGGAGCATCAAATGAGTGCCAGCGATACCTTTCTGAAACGAAACTGGCCGAAAACAAAACGAGCCATCGAGTATGTACTGAAACAAGACCGGAATGGCAACGGCATGGTTGACTCACAGCTCGAAAATACGCTGGATGCCAAATGGCCGGGTGAAATTGCGTGGCTGGTAGGACTCTGTCTGACAGCTGTAAAAGCGGGCGAACGCATGGCCGAAGAGGTTAATGATCCTGAATTTGCTGCCGTTTGCAAAGCCTTTGTCGAAAAAGGAAAGGTGAATATGGAGTCGCAACTGTTTAATGGTGAATACTTTATTCACAAACCCGATCCAAAGCTGGGCAAAACGGTGCTGGGTTCTTATGACACCTGTCATATTGATCAGGTGTACGGTCAGTCGTGGGCGTTTCAGGTTGGTTTGGGTAGAGTTATTGATCGGCAGAAAACGCTGTCGGCGTTGCGGGCTCTCTGGAAATACAATTTCTTGACCGATGTTGGCCCCTATCTCAAAGATCATCATGGCGGTCGTCCGTATGCGTTATCGGGTGAGGGCGGGATGCTGATGAACACCAGCCCGACAAACGAAGCAGTGCCGTATGGCGTAAAAGATGCCTGGCAGGTCACTTATTTCCACGAATGTATGAGTGGTTTTGAGCATCAGGTGGCCGGGCATATGATTGCCGAAGGTATGACCGATGAAGGGTTGGCAGTCATACGGACTGTTCATGACCGGTATCATGCCGCCAAACGAAATCCGTTCAATGAAGTCGAGTGCAGTGATCATTACGCACGGGCAATGGCTAGTTATGGCGCGTTCATTACGGCCTGCGGTTATGCGTATCACGGTCCGAAAGGAGAGCTTACGTTTGCACCCAAATGGAGTGCCGATAAGTTCATGGCCCCGTTCACGGCCGCTGAAGGGTGGGGCACTTATGCACAACAGAAACGAGGCAAGGTGTATGAGTATCGCATCGACGTAGCCTATGGTTCTTTGCCGTTGGAGCAGCTAACCGTTGAAAAAAACGATGCTAAGTCTGTGAAAAAAGTGACCGCACTATTGGGCGATACGCCCATAATTATGCAATTGAAACAGAACGCCAATACGCTTACATTACGATTGCCTGATCGCCGGAAACTTCAGATTAATCAGTCTTTAGTTGTGTTGGTACATACTTAAATCTTGCGAACAGCTACTTTTACGTTATGAATATTCTCCAGATGAGCCAAACGCTGTTCTACCTGATCGAACAGCAAACGGACTCCGAAAAAGCGGTCAATTACCTTCGCCAGCAGACAGATTTGTTTCAGAACGGGCCGCAGGCCGCTACGTTTTATCGTGTTTTTACCGCTTTACCGCGCTTTGTAGGAAAACAATCAGTCAATGTCCCATCTGATCTGAAATTTGCTTTGGAGCGGGTGCGGCCCGGTTTTACAATTTCTGGCTGGACACTCGACCGGCTGGCGCGGGTGTGGTGGTTGCTTCAACTCCCGGCTGATGACGAAACGACGTATGTTAAAACCATCAGTCAGCTATTTAAAGCTGGTGAAATCAACGAATTGGTTGCCCTTTATTCAGCCTTGCCCGTGCTGGCGCATCCCGAAGCGTGGAAATTTCAGGCAACGGAGGGTATTCGTAACAACATTGCCGATGTTCAGTCGGCGATCATGCTGCATAATCCCTACCCTGCCGACTATTTCGATGAAGCGGCCTGGAATCAGATGATTTTAAAAGCTTTTTTTACCGACAAAGACGTAACGCAAATCATTGGTCTGGACGAACGTAAAAACGCCCGACTGGCTCAAACGCTGGCCGATTATACGGCCGAGCGTCGGGCTGCCGGGCGAAGTTTACCCGCTCATATTGAAGATCTTATGTAACGTGTTAAGGGTGTGGTGTCAGATTTAAGAAACTGACACCACACCCTTAACACGTTACATCAATAAAACCGGTACGAAATTCCGGCTGACAGCATCAGCGATGGAGCGCTGTTCTTCAATAAATCATAATTGAAAAATACGTTCTGATACTGCGCCTGAATCTCTGCGCCTAAACCCCGGTCACGTTTGCCGTAATATTTGAGCCCGATGGCGGGCGCTATGGCTCCTTTGAATCCATGCGACTGGTCGGCCAGTGTGCCGAAGTAATTGGTATAATCGACAAAAGCACCACCGCCTGCAAACTGGACATAAGGTCGGATGGCGGCTGCATTGTCGGCGAAGTAATACGACAGTGAAATCATGGCTGGAATAATCGACAATGTCCGGGTTTGCACAGCCGAAATGGACTGGTCGCCATACTGATAAACCTGACGGTCAAGCCGTTGCTGGCTATATTGGTAGCCCGTCTTCAAACCTATCGAAAACCGCTTTGGAAATAGCCACTCGCCATCTATAGCAAGATTAGTGGGCGATGTCCGGTTAATATATCCCTGTTGTCCACCCAGCGGGAAAGCGACGCCATAGCGGGCCGAAAGATTGAACGTGACGTATTGCTGATACGGTGACGGA
>JANXVQ010000290.1 GCA_025351545.1 Spirosoma sp. | reverse complement strand
GTTCTGGGCGATTCTGATACGGCAACCCAACGATTAAACTTTGCGCAGTCGTTCAATGGGCTGGCTGCTTTTCTGGCCCCACTCATGGGCGGAACGTTTATCCTGTCGGGCAAAACATTATCGGAGCAAGATCAACAAGCCATGTCGGCCGATCAGCTCAATAGTTACCTGGCTAAAGAATCGGCTTCAGTCGAAATTCCGTTTCTGATCATTGGTATTGTTGTTCTGCTGGTCGCCCTGCTAATCTGGCGAACGCCGTTGCCTGATATTATTGACGAAGCTGAGCCATCGGAGCGGGTAGAAGGAACAATTCTTGGTGAAAAAAATCTAATACTTGGTGTAGTCGCTCAATTTTTCTACGTGGGTGCCCAGGTGTGCATCAGCAGTTTTTTCATTCGCTTCTCAGACCGAGTCGCGGGTGTTGACGAGAAAACGGCGGCTTTATATTTGTCCGGTTCCTTGCTTGCCTTTATGATTGGCCGCTTTTTCGGCACGTACCTGATGCGCTTCGTATCACCACCCCGATTGCTGGCTATTTACAGTATCCTCAATGTTGTTTTGCTGTTTGTGGCGATCCTGACCAATGGAATGTTCCCGATCTATGCGCTGATCGGCGTTGAGTTTTTCATGTCTATCATGTTCCCGACAATTTTTGCGCTGAGCATTCGGGGGTTAGGGTCGAAGACTAAAATCGGCTCCTCGCTGGTAATTATGGCTATTGTAGGCGGAGCGGTTTTCCCGGTCATTATGGGGCGCATTTCGGATTTAACGACCATACAAACGGCCTACATTGTTCCGGCATTATGCTTTCTGGTCGTTTTCTATTTTGCGCTGAAAAACAGCACGGTAAAGAATGTAAAACTGGTGGCTGCTCATTAAATATCTAATTTAATTCTGCGTGCCGTTTAGACCTATAAGGTTTCAAAAAACCTTATAGGTCTAAACGGCAAAACAATCCATCATGGAATCATTAGTATGTACCACACCGGGAACGTTTACGTATCAGAAAGCCGAAAAACCAGTTCTGACCCCTGGAAACGCTATTTTGAAGATTAAACGAATCGGTATCTGCGGTACAGATTTACACGCGTTTGAAGGAACACAGCCCTTTTTTAGTTACCCCCGAATTCTGGGCCATGAATTAGCGGGCGATCTGGTTGAAGCCGACGGAGCCCCCGATTTCTCACCCGGCGAAGCCGTTACCTTTATTCCGTATTTCAACTGTGGCTACTGTATTGCCTGTCGATCGGGTAAGCCTAATTGTTGCGTTCGACTTCAGGTCAGCGGCATTCATATTGATGGAGGCATGGTCGAGTATCTGTCTGTGCCGTCGTATTCGCTGGTTCATGGCAATGGCCTGAGTCACGATGAACTGGCATTGATTGAGCCATTGGCCATTGGTGCTCATGGCGTTCGTCGGGCCGAAATTCAGCCGGGTGAAGTGGTGTTGGTAGTAGGTGGCGGACCCATTGGCTTAGGTACGATGGAGTTTGCCCGAATTGCGGGAGCTACGGTCATTGCCCTGGATATCAACGAAGGTCGGCTGGCCTTTTGCCGAAACCGACTAGGCGTTAATTATACCATAAATGCCCAGTCGCAGGATGTAGTAGAACAGCTTTCAGCCATTACAAACGGCGATATGCCAACCGTGGTAATCGATGCAACCGGAAGTCTGCGCGCCATTAATACGGCGTTTTCATACCTGGCCCACGGTGGCCGATATATACTGGTTGGCTTGCAGAAGGGGGATGTCAGTTTTAGCCATCCCGAATTTCATAAGCGGGAAGCCACTTTAATGAGTAGCCGCAATGCTACTCGGGCCGATTTTGAACACGTCATCACGAGTATGAAAGCGGGCGTAATAAACCCAACAACGTACATTACGCACCGGGTTACGTTCGATCAGGTAGGAACCGAATTTGAGAGCTGGTTAAATCCGGCCAATGGTGTCATAAAAGCAATAGTAATGCTGGTATAAATGAGTTTGGAGGCACTCGAATAGAATTCGTACTAACGTTCCCCTTAAAATTCAATCGCTTTAATAGTTATACTCGAGGTGGGTTTAATTGTTACGTAACGGCTGACACCATCATTTCCCGCTTCGCCGATTGTTCGGCCTTTAACCTGTAATATGTACTGATCTCGTGCCAAACTGACAACAATAACCGTTGGATACAAGTATGTAACCTTATTATTTCCGGCAACTCCCTTGACCTGTATGTTGACCCGCTGATTGTCTAACTGCTTGATGATTACGTCTCCCGTTGGATTCTCATCTGCCTTGCCCGGAGCCTGATATTCGGTAAATTGGTAAGAACCGGCCACCGCAAACGCATCGTCTGAATCAATTTCACTATTGCAGGCAATTAACAATCCGAGAGATAGGAAGATGTAAACCTTTTTGTTCATAACTAGGTGATTTGCAGAATTTTAGTGTATCCTTAAAATCTTAACATTTGATTTTTAGCAATAATTCCAGGCAATATAGAGTCGGTAAAAGCCATAACAAATTGGCCCAACCCATTTATTTTGATGGTCGCTGGAATAAGATTATCCAAATATCTACTTATTTTGTTTGTATTTTATCGAAATTGTAAATATTAAATCTATTATTATTTCTAGGTATTAACTGAATACGGAATTTGAGTATATTTTCTTATGCATCAGAGTGATTGAAGGCTCTGATAATTAAAAATTTAACAGATTAGCAACTCAGCTAAAGGCTGATAAGGTATAAGCGGTTGTTTAATGTTTCACGAGAAGTGAGAGCCGGTGAGGTATGATTATTACGACCGCCGGGTTCATCAACTGAGGATCGAAGCGATAACAAAATTCTGAGCATCATAAACCTGTGGATGAATAACCGGCAGTGGCCGGTGTTCATCCTGGCTGGGTTACTTTGCAGATTGGAGGTAGCTTTACCAGGTTAGACTACGACTATAGGCGGAAACAGTTTTTCCTTTTCGCTTTTCAGAATTGCCGTTTTTAATTTAATCGCTTTCTTCTTGCTCATAAATGATATAAGCTTACCGTCAAGATCGGAAACCAGGTTCCAACTACTTTTGTAGTCCGAGAATAGATCCATGTAATATTTAACCAGTAGCACTTTACGGTGTAATTCCTCATTGGATTCAGTAGGATCAATTGTTACGCTGGTGCTATTTAAATCAGCGGCCTGACTAGTGGCAAGTCTAAATGCCGCTTGAATTTCATTAACGAAACCAGTCTTAAAGGTCAGGGTCTTGGCTTCATCGTAAGTGACGCCAAAAAATTTATTTGGTTTAGATAGGGTTGATAGTCCTGTTTTAAAGTTGCCAAGAGTATCAAATTCAGTCATGTCTTTCGGGTACTGGGTCGTATAACCACCGCCGTCTATAGATTTAGAAAATCGCTCAGCTATTTTATTGATGATTGCCAGTTGATCCGCAGTCATCCCTTTATCTGTAGTTAGAAACGCATTTATATAGCCATGAATAGTCTGAATTGTACTCGTTAGAGACAGATTTCTTAAGTCTTCATTGATCTTGTCAGCATCCACTTGTTTGACTTTTTTTCTCATGCCTGTCAGCAGCTTACCATGAATCTCGTCCAGACGATCCTCACTGATATCGGCCGAAGTATTTAAATCATGACTGGTACTCTCCCTGAAAATAGTGTACACTTGTTCACCTATTGGTACAATGTTTTTTTGACTCAGCATTTTCCAATTGCCATCGCCCTTGTTCCAGATAATGTTTGTGGCGGCCAGGTTCGTGCTCCCATCCTCAATATAATAATCATTAACCCCGAACCAATCGCGGATGGCTTTGGTAGCCCGAAAATGAGAGCCTTGCTTAAAATTGTCCGACTCACTCTGAAAATGCCAGGCTTCAAATTTTACGCTGGATCCTTCAACAGCCGTAATAGCATAGGCACAGCCATTCATCGCATCCGTAAAGACGAAATTGGTCACCTCTGGATCTATCACATCCCCACCGACATTATCCCACCGGTCGGCATCTATTCTGCTCCGTTCACTAATGACCACGTTAGGATCGCCAATGTTGTAAGGCACATAATTGGCGCGAATAGTAGCTGCTCTCCCATTTTCCTCTATCAACAGATCCGCCAGTTGATCGGCATCATCCAGGGGGGTATCTCCGTTTTGGAAAAGCGTTTTAATTTCCTCCTTGGCTAGTAAACCAAGAGCGGGCACTAAACAGTATATATCCTGGCTATCCTTAGCGATTGTGGTGGACTTTTGTAAATAAAATGATAACTTACTTTTGTGTTTAGCCATCAAAAGCTTCATATTCGAGATAAGATTGGTCTGGGCTATTCGGCTTCCAATAGCCGCTACCGTTCGGGCGTATTTAAGCAAAAATCCCTGACCATACTCAAATAGTACGACGTTAGTGCGCATAAATTCGTCGGGTACAGCCGTAAATTTCTCTTCGGGACTACCATAACGGCGTGGTGCTTCCAACTCCCCCATTCCACTTATGCTAACCCTGCCGGGCTCCGATCGGCTGGCCGATCTAGATCGGCTAACAGCTTCGTGTGACGATAATCGTCTTGGTAAATGGCTCGATGATTCCATTGGGGTTGAATAAGTGTATCGTATACGGATAGTTTAATCCGGAAAAATAGCTAAATGATTCACTGGCCTGCTACTGGGTTAGTAAGAAAGCGTTTATGGATTATATACTATAATTTTTTGACAATTGGTGTGAAAAAATTATTCTCAGGTGTTCCTTATCAGGAAGTTACCTCAACTGTCAATATCGATCTGGTTGGCCAGTCTGACCTGCCAGGCGATAATAGACGTTGTTCCACGCCGGTAGACCGGTACGATTCGGTAAGGAAACACCTTTCGGCTTGCCGCACCGGCCTGTCCCGGTCTATTGGCCTGCCCAAAACCCATCGTCAACATATATTGATGGCGGCTGGATGATTGGCTCAACGAGCGACCTGAGACGACAACACGCCAGTCAACTTTTGCCCAACTGATGGCAAAAAAAACAGCCGTTACCTGAATTCGCCAACAGTATCCAAATTGACGCTGAACCAACATCTCCGAAATACAAAGACATAGCATAAAAAAGGTTGTCTGAATAGTTCAGACAACCTTTTTTACATGATTTTACAAATATATTATGGCTTGGTAACCGTATTCATTTGAAGCGTAACTGCCGTTTGGGCTAACATTCTCCCGTTTATGGTTGCACCAGTCTGCAGGTTAATACCTGTCTGGCTTAATATATTTCCTTCAATATGACTCGTTGTTCCAAAAGTAACTGCTCCGGCTGTTACCCAAAAAATATTTTTTGCCAGCGCACCACCGGTCAGGGTCATTCTCACGGCAGAACTCATGTTAAGAGTTCCGGCAATTTGAAATATCCAGATATCCGTATCACTACCTGAAATGGTAATATCAGCGGGAATAACAACTGCACTGGTCCACTTATATAAACCGGGAGTAAGTGTTTTGCCTCCGATATTTCCAGCACCTAAATTCAGAAAATCGGGTTGCTCACGACCTGCCGCATCTGTGTATGCCGTTTGCATATCGCCAATCGCCGTTGTCAACCTTGTGGCGTTTGTGACTCCGCATGGAAGAGGGCCTGCAGCATCAACTGAATAGATTGTTCCTGCCACCTCTGCACAGCTTACCAAAATAGCTGCCCCCGTTATAGGACTTGCGCCGATATCACCTGTGATGGTTGATTTATAGACGTCCGTAATTCCGGATTTCGATAGAATTGCAAAGTCGCCCGCAATCCCTAAATCTACTGTCGCCAGCGGAGTTTCTGAAGCACTTCTTGCCATGTTTTTTGTTGAGGACGTTTTGTCGATTGAGTTGACACCCATATCCTTTACACAACCAGAAAACAATCCAATCAATAAGACTGGTAAGATTGAAAATGCATTTTTTAATTTCATGATAATAATTTGTTTAAATTATGGGTAATTATACTTGGCAACTGCAGTGCATTTGGTTAGCCAAAACTAACACAATAATTTACATGAAAGGTGGGTATTATTGAAAAGCGTATGCTACTGGAAATTGTAGTTAAAATCCAGTATGAATACGTATCTTGATCACTTGTTGCGAAACAAGAAAACGAGGCCGCCCGTGCGGTCGTAATTCGCTGCCCTTCAAATGTAAGCTCGTTGAAGCTTATCGTGCTGAACGAGTCCAGGCCTCCGAACTGGAAGAAAAGCTGGGCATCTCTGGGACGGAACTCCGCCGTCTAAACCGTTGCGGGGCCGCCCGTGCGGGCAGAGTGCGTCAAGCCTGGTACGCGGCTACCCGGCGAGCAGAAAGAACGAGCTTTCAAACTGATGCTATCCTGCCGCCGGGCCGCCGGAGCGGAAGTCAGACGGATACGTCTTGAAGTGCCCGGTATGGGCACCCACAAATTGCATAGTGAGCTGAAAACATTCCTGCTACGACACCGCATAAAGCTGGGTCGGGATCGGTTACATCTGCTTCTGAAAGAACACGGGATGTTGGCTAAAAAGAAAGCGAGCAAGGTGGCGACAACGGAGTCGAACCACCCGCATTACAAATACCCGAATAGGGCCAAAGACGTAAAACCGGTTCGCATTAATGAGCTGTGGCCGGGCCGCCCTGCGGTAAGTGACTTGACCTACATTGCTGTAGGCTCAAACTTTGCCTATCTGTACGTCATTATGGATGCGTTTTCGCGCAAGATTGTGGGCTGCCGGGCCGCCGGAGCGGTCACTCCTGAAAACGATGCAGGCTCAAGGCGCGCTTAACGCCTTAAAAATGGCTTTATCGGCTCGTAAAGACATCAGCCAGTCTTTGATCCACCATTCAGACCGTGGTGTGCAGTACTGCTCCTGGACGTATGTACAGCGTTTGCGACAGGTTAACGCTACGATTAGTATGACCGAGTCAGGCGATCCGACCGGGTTGCTGGAGCGATGAGAATGCGATGGCCGAGCGCGTCCTTCGCTCCTTGAAAGATGATTGTAAATTAGCTCGTGGGTTTTCTTCTTTTTCATCAGCAGAGGAAGCCGTTGAACGGGCAATAAATGCTTATAACACAGTCCGTCCCCATGCATCGTTGAATTATTTAACCGCACCGGCGGCCCGGACCCCATCAGATGCATCAACGT
>JANXVQ010000954.1 GCA_025351545.1 Spirosoma sp. | reverse complement strand
AGCCAGTATTATTCTTGGTAGTTTTCTGGCCTTCGCTAACCAACACTTCAACTGGCAGATTGCCGTTTTAGCCGTTTTTACGACTGTTTTTCTGCAAATTCTGTCCAACTTCGCCAATGATTATGGCGATGCTGTTTCTGGAAAAGATACCGAACTACGGGTAGGTCCGCGTCGTGCCGTTGCCACCGGCGACATCACAAAGGAGGCTATGCTACGGGCAATTATCCTGATGGCGGTGCTTTCGTTAATTTGTGGAATCGGCTTGCTGGCCGTGGCCTTTTATAATGTAGAACCAAAAATTTTCTGGTTTTTCTTCGTGCTGGGACTGCTTAGTATTGCGGCTGCCATAGGCTACACGAATGGAAAACGACCTTATGGGTACGCTGGTTTCGGCGACATTGCGGTGCTCATTTTTTTCGGCTGGGTTGGTGTGATGGGAACGTATTTCCTGTACACACTGTCGTTCACTCCCCTATTATTTTTGCCTGCTACGAGTGTTGGCTTATTTGCCACGGGTGTGCTGAATGTCAATAATATCCGCGATATCGAGACCGATACGCTAACGGGAAAACGTTCTATTCCGGCCCGACTGGGTTTGCCTCTTGCCATTCGCTACCACTGGGGATTGCTCATTACAGGTATGGCCTGTGCTGTCACTTATTCGTTTCTGACCGATGCCTCCTTGACAGGCTATCTCTACATCCTGACTTTCCCCTTATTCTTCTTGAATGGCCGCGCCGTTGCGACGCACAAAAAGCCCGCAGAACTTAACGCCCGGCTTGGACAACTTGCCTTAACGACATTGCTGTTTGTTGTCTTGTTTGGTCTGGCGCAAGTATTGTAAACCTGTTCCGGTCTTACACAATTCAATGCCGTATAACCTTGCGCGTTATTTTATTTTGCCCGGCTTGAATGGTCAATAGATAGGTTCCACTAGCGTTTGGCATGGGTATGGATTCGGAAAGTGAATTGACCTGACCAAACTGCTTCTGAAATACCGAACGGCCATGTATGTCGTGCATACTCAAACTGACTTCTTTTTTCTGGGTTGTCGTCAATTCTACGTACACTATTTCGTGCGCCGGGTTGGGGTAAATCTTTAATTGCCCGCCCGCAAATTCTTCTTCGGCAGTTGGTAGAAGGACGGTTATTGATGCCAGGCCTGTCCCATTTCCTTTCCCGCAACTATTCTCGATACTCGCCACAGAATAAACAATAGATTTTGTTGGCTGAATAGTCAAAACCGTTGGGTTGGCACTACCTGAAAAAGTGGTGCCATCAGACAAATTTCCGCTCCAGGGACCATCGCCCGTAAAGGTCAGCGTGAGGGAAATGGGCTGACCCTGCACTACTGTTGCCGAGCCGGCCAGCGTAACTGTTGGTAATGGTTTTACGGCAAAAGCATCGCTCGAAACGAGTTGTGCATAGGAGATTCCGCGTGGTCGTACGCGTAGCCGATAGCCTGTTCCGGGCGCTAAACTGGCCGGAATAGTCGCTTTCAATGTACTTAGAGCGCCCGAACCAACAACTTGTTCTGTTGTAAAATTGCCTGATGCATCGGACAGTAACACGTCATACTGCCAGCCAGCGGCCCTGGTCGTGTTTTCGGGTATAGTAGTAACCGTCAGGCTACCACCTGCGCAAACAGCCGTTGATACCGCTAATTTAGTCGTCAGTTTTGGCGGTTGCTGCACCGAAATGGTAAACTGGTCGGTCAGGCATTGTTTGGCGTCCGTAACGATAACCGGAATAGTGCCAGCCTTATCTGCAATATAACGAATACGGCGGCTTGTTTGCCCATCCGGCCAGTGATAATCACCCACCCAGGAGGCTTCAAATTGAAGCGTATCAGCATATTCGGTGGTGAGCGAGGATATTTTGTTCACGTTTTTCATAATGGTGAACTTGTCCTGTACGGAGCCGTCAGACATTACGAATTGGGCATCCAGCCGGTTGTCATTTATATCCAGCAACATTGATCCACCGAGGGTTGTGTTATTGTAAACCGTAGCGGGATGCGGAAAATCGACAGATTGTCCCCCTAATTGCCCACCAGATCCATTCACTACATAAACTGTACCTTGTCCCTTTGTAAGAATCGGGCATGAATTGGGCGAGCCGTCATACCGGGCCGACGTGTTTTCGGCTATGTTAGTGGCTTTATCAAATGTATTTGCCAAACCCCGAAGCCCTTTGAGCCGGTATGTCCGTTCATAGCCGTGACTATGGCCGTTTAGAACTAAATCTACCCCATAACGCTCCAGAATCGGGGTCAGGTTCTCCCGTATCAACTTCATCGATTCCTCTGTATCGGAGTTGTGGCTACCTTTGCTGTAGGGTGGATGATGGAAAATTACGATTGTCCACGGCAATTTGTTAGCGGCCAGATCACGTTTTAGCCACTTCACTTGTGTAGAGGTAGTATCATAAAGCCGATATTGACCATCTTGTCTACCTTGCGAGTCAAGTGAAATCAAATGAACATTTCCATAGTCGGCTGAGTAGTAAGACTTTGAGCCGGATGCTACCCCGCCCGATTCGCCATGCTCTGGAAAAGAAAATAACCTGTAATAAGCTGTATTGAAATTTGTTTCGCTATCAGCATAATCATGATTGCCGGGTGTAATAAAGAGGGGCGTGTTCCGTAAAGTCTGTGGGTAAACCGGGAACACAAGTTGCTGATATTCCTCTTCAAAACCGAAGGAGTAAGCATTATCACCCAGCCATACCCAGAGATCGGCCGGGCGGTTAGCGGTGGCATTGAGGTAAGCCTGATAAACTTTTTTCTGGTTATCTGTACCACTGCCAAAGTCGCCCAGAACCCAGAAGCGAAGGGGACGCGTATCACCAGCGGGCACAGCCGTTTTTACATAATAATCGGGTCCATTCGTCAACTGCGTGTCGTCGTAACCAATAGCATACGCATACCGGGTAGCCGGTTGTAGCCCCGTGAGTGTCAGGCTATGTTCAAGCGTGGGTTGTGATTCGCGAAGGTTGCTTGTTAACTGACTAGTTGACAGACCGAACCAGACCCGGCCAGTAGTGGGTTGGTCGGTTCGCCAGCGAATAACGACAGATGTTGGCGTAACGACCTGTAAATAAGGCCCCCGTACAAGTAGAGGTGATTGTGCCGCAGCTAAATGACTGAAAAAAAATAAGAAAACCAGGGCTGAATAAAGGCTGTTTTTCATGCAGTGCAGATGAAGTTCACAGCAAAATTACATCCGACGCATAGAACATCCTATCGTTAGTCGTAATTGGCTAACAGCCAATAGGTTGTCTATCTGCTGTTTGATAAAGCATGATGCATTCTAAGTAGGTAGCGAACCGGCCAGTCACTTTGATTATACGACTCCAGTTGAGTTGTTTTGAAAAGTAGTTGCCGCTCAGTTCGTCTTCGTTCGTCGGCGGGTAGGTTCCTTAACCCAACGGGTAAGTCGTGGAGCACCTGACTTAGTTGAACGCAAGCCGTGACAGGTAAGGTAAAATGAGTTGCCAATCGTTCAACGTCCGATAGTTTCCAGAGATCGGGTTTAGAACGCCGGTTCCGAATGGCATTACCACTCAGCCCAACTGCAATGCCTAGTTGCTCATCATTAAGCGAACATTCACGCAACCGCCACATAATGGCCTGATAATTATTGACAAATGAGTGTAATGTAGTGCGTAAATAATCAACCAAAGCCGTACGAATTTAAGTGAATAGAGTATCCCTATTACGCTAATCCTGAGTGAAAATAATCGTATCAGTAACGTAATCAGGGTTCTACTCACAAGATTCGTGCCGTTGTATACTTATGGGCACGTATTGGGAAATCAATCCGTAGAAATGACGAAAATCCATACGAAACAAAGAAAATCATCCCAATTGGGATGATTTTCTTTGTTTCGTATAAAGGCTAAAC
>JANXVQ010000914.1 GCA_025351545.1 Spirosoma sp. | reverse complement strand
CATGACTCAGATTGGGTTTATGATCAGCCATGTTAGTACAGGTGTAATTGAAAGGAGTACTCAATAAATACTCGATGTACTCATTTTTAGCAATCATTCTACTAATTTACAATTTTTTAAAAAGCTAAGCGAAAGTCCTATCTTTAGAAATAGACTTTTCCAGTAAAGTAAAAAGTCTGCGATTTCTTTTATCGACGCATGGATATTGCCACAATGTCGAGCGTATACTGCTGATTGAATTGGACAGACATTACAATCAACAAAATACGGCCGCATATTGCATATTTCCGTAACTCACCTTTTTGAAAGATAAGTCTCAGACCTAATTATTTAAAGTTTGCTTTTGTCATTCCGAAGCATGAGAAATCTCACAATCAAGCAACCAGAATATTTTTCACACCTCGAAGTGACAAAAATAAAATTGTCTTAGTACTTACCACCAGAGCCTGGGTTTTCGCTGGTGCATATAGATTCAGCGCATGTTGGAAAATTTGTAGTTGGAGCTCTATTAAAAAAGATTAGGCTTTGTTTAACTTTAATCACAAAAAGTTAAACAAATGAAGGTCACAAAACCTTACACTCTTCAGCTCGGATACACCGATCTACAACTCATTTATTTCTACGTTAACCAATGGAAACATTACGTCTCTCTACCTTATTACTGGTCGGTCAGCTTCAGCCTGGTGATGTGGTCGGCTTCACCTTTTTTACCGGTTACATGGCCATGTTCGCGGCATCGGTGTTCTTCTTCCTGGAGCGCTCACAGGTAGAAGGTCACTGGAAAACTTCGCTTACCATTTCGGGGCTGATTACCATGATTGCCGCTGTTCACTATTATTATATGCGTGATCAGTATCTGCTGACCCACCAGTCGCCAACGGAATTCCGTTACATTGACTGGACCTTAACCGTACCCTTGATGTGCGTGGAGTTCTACATGATTATCAAACCCTTCGGTGGCAAGGTCAGCACCATGTGGAAATTGATCGCTTACTCGGTCTGGATGCTGGTCTTCGGCTACGTCGGCGAATCGCTCGACCGGTCAAACAGCGCGATCTGGGGTGCCGTTTCCACTCTTGGCTACGCGGGTATTCTTTACGAAATCTACTTGGGCGACGTAAAGAAAATCGCACAGGCTTCCCAGGACGCTTCAACGCTGAAGGCGGTGTCGCTGCTGCGCTGGTTCGTACTGGTAGGATGGGCCATATATCCAATTGGCTACATGCTCATTCCAGGAGGATTATTAAGTGGGCTTAAACTGAGCATTGACTTAATGTACAACATTGCAGACGCAGTCAACAAGATTGGTTTTGGCCTGGTGGTCTATTCGGCTGCAGTCGCCAACTCGCAGGCTCATCAGTCCGCCCCTGTTCAGCAGGTCGAACAGTACAAGGAGTTAGCGTAGGCGTATAGACAAGTACTCAACCGCAGGATCGGCCCCGCGTAAATCCGGGTGGCCGATCCTGCGGTTGAGTACTTACCATAAAGGGAACACAATGAACCGAATGGCGCATCTTTTCGCCGGTAACCGCCGAAGAGTGAAAGATCAATCGGCCGTCTTTGTACAGGCTTCGTTTACCCTAACTCATCCACTCATGATTAAGCGAACCTACGGGCCTGCACCTGGTAAGATAACGCCAACGTACCTGTCTATTGCGCTTGGGATGGTTTTAGTCGGCTGGCAGGCTGGAGTAGGTACAATATCCGGGCTGGTCCAGTGGATTGTTTTTGTTGGTTTGCTGGTTGTCGTCGGTATCCCGCATGGGGCGCTGGACCACCTTATCGCCCGTGAAACCGCTTCACGAGCGGGGAAATCATTTTCGCTGAGCTGGTTTGTGTTTCGGTATCTGCTGATAATGGCCCTATACGGTATGGCATGGTTTGTATTTCCGGTGCTGAGCTTGGTTCTGTTTCTGTTTATGTCAATCTGGCATTTTGGTGAAACCGATATTGAGTGTGTGCCCTCTACACTACCCTGGACTATAACCCGGTTCGTCGCCGGCGGCTTTGTCCTAACGTTTATACTGCTTACGCACTCAACTGAAGTGACGCCTGTTCTCGAACACATGACCCACAACAACTTGCTGATCATATCTATATGGCAGGGCACCATACGGCATTCATGGTTGGTATTATGGGGCTGGAGTTTACTGACGGGTTGTTTATTCAGGATCGCGTTTCAACGAAGCCCCGTTGTCGTTGACTGGCTTCGACTGGCCCGACTAGCGGTTATACTCGCGCTCGGGTTCTGGCTACCGTTATTACTCGCCTTTGGGCTGTATTTCAGCGGTTGGCACGCGCTAAACTCCTTTCAGATGACGTATGGCTATCTTCAACACAGTAGGCAGACAATGGTAACCGCTGGTCAAATCTGGATGAATTCACTGCCCCTTACTGCAATCGCGCTGGCATCATCAAGCGCTTTCGCATGGTGGTGGCAGTACACTACGCCGGTAGGAGATCCGGTGCGGTTTGTCTTTGTTTTTCTCTCGCTTGTTACGCTGCCTCACCTCTGCGTATTGCACATCATGAATAACCAGGCTAAGGCTTAAGAATAAATCCGTAACTAACCTTTTTATAAGCGATTTCTTCTACTGGCGCATGGATGTTGCCACAATGTCGAGAGGAAAGACGTCTAAAATTATTACATTTGATTAGCTGAAAGGCCAACTTGATTCGGCCTGGTTTTTGTCTCGCCAACCATACTCATTGTTTACACTACACATTCTCTTACTTGATGAAACAACGAATTGCTCATCTTGCTCTGGTAGTTGATGATTATGACGATGCTATAAAGTTTTATACCGAAAAGCTCAACTTTACCCTTATTGAGGACACGATTTTAAGTGAAACCAAACGGTGGGTTCGCGTAGCTCCGCCCGGTTCAGCGGACTGTGGTTTATTACTGGCAAAAGCGGCCAATAACGAACAAAGAAGTCGCGTCGGCAACCAGACAGGCGGGCGTGTTTTTCTATTTTTATATACCGATGATTTCTGGCGTGATTACACGAAAATGGTAGCCAATGGAATCAAATTTATAAGAACACCCACAGAAGAAGAATATGGCACAGTAGCCGTCTTTGAAGATTTATATGGCAACTTGTGGGACTTTATAGAAACTAAAGTGTAAGGCTATTCTGTATTTTTTGCGCAAATTTATTTAAAGATTAAGAAGACAATAACAGCTACGATAATCAATAAGATTGCGTTCCTGTTACGTTTCTTCACCTCATTCCTCTGTTTTTTGTTTTGGAACGAAATGATAAACTAATACCCAAACCGTAACTATTCCCAACACATATTGACCGGGAATGGCTTCACAAATGTCAAAAACATGACGGGTGGCATGTCAATTTGGACCGACTCAGTGGGCCAGCTTCCAGCGGGCAAAGCTCTGTTAATTAACTGATTGTAGAAAATAGTGCAGATTTAGATTTCAACCACAGAGGCACAAATAGGGTAGATTATTCATCTTCATAATGTGACTCCATCGGGGTCATATTATGGCGACATAACTTATTCGTAGTCAAAGACTTAGCGACCAAAGTGATTTTTCCTCTTCGACTTATTTAACTAACTCCTTCTGATACAACCCCATTAGCGTGTCAACGGCATAGTCGATTTCATTGGTGGTGTTGTATTTGCCAAACGAGAACCGGACGTAACCCCGTTCGGGATCAATTTCTGGCAGAGCCGCCAATACGTGCGAACCCACACTTGAGCCACTCGAGCAAGCCGATCCACCCGACGCAGAAATACGGGCAATATCTAAACTGAACAGCAACATGTCGCTCATATCCGATGCGGGCAGGCTCACATTCAGCACAGTATACAAACTATTTTCGACGTCAGCCGAATTACCATTGAACTGCACATCGGGCATTTTGGCCCGTAGCTTGTCAATCATCCGGTGTTTCAGGGCGGTAATATGCTGCCGGTGAGCGTCCATATCGCGGTAGGAAATTTCCAGCGCTTTTGCCAGTCCAACAATACCGTATACATTTTCGGTGCCGCCCCGCATATTGCGCTCCTGCGCACCGCCATACATAAACGGATGAATTTTTACCCGTTCGGCGTTAACGTACAGAAAGCCAACGCCTTTAGGACCATGAAATTTATGACCGGCACCCACTATGAAATCAACCGGCAATTGTTGCAGATTATGCTGGAAGTGGCCCATCGTTTGCACCGTATCAGAATGAAAAATGGCGTTATAAGCGCGGCATATCTCTCCTACCCGATTCAGATTCAGCATATTGCCAATCTCGTTGTTGCCGTGCATAAGCGAAACCAACGAGCGGGGCGAGCCAGTGTTGCGGTTCAGACGCAGTAATTCTTCCAGATGCACTAAATCGACATGGCCTTTGGCATCTATATTAACCCAACTTAATTGAACAGTACCCTGCTTTTCGAGATGTTGGAGTGTATGTAAAACCGCATGGTGTTCCAACGATGATGTTATGGCGTGTGTTAGGCCATAGGTTTCGATGCTGCTCCGAATGGCCGTATTATCGGCTTCGGTTCCACCCGAGGTAAAGAAAATTTCGGCAGGCGACGTATTCAACAGCGACGCGACCGTTTTTCGCGATTTTTCAATGGCAGAACGCACCGCCCGGCCATGACTATGAATGGAAGACGGGTTGCCAAACTGCTCAGTCATAAGCGGCAACATAGCGTCCAGGACTTCGGGGTCGAGCCGGGTGGTAGCGGCATTATCAAGATAAATGGCAGCAGTAGGTTTCATAATCAGTCAATTCTACTAATAGACAAAGGTACATTTAATGGGCATACCGATGAAACAGTATGTAAACCCACGTCGTTCTAATGATACAACCGTACCGTTAGTCAATGGACTTCTCTCAGGCCCCTGGCCTTATTTACGCCGATATTTCTCTGTGGATTCGCAATACGATCCGCTTTCTGCCCGAATTGGCCATGGCCATTTTGCTATTCGTTTTCTTCACGTTCCTCTCTCGCTGGCTAAGTCGGATCATGACGAAGGGGCTGCACCAAATCAGTAGCAATCAATCACTTGTAAACCTCACAGGGGCTGTAATACGGGCTGTAACTGTAGCTGTTGGGTTATTTATTGCGCTGGGCGTGTTGGGCCTCGACAAAACGGTAACATCTCTGCTGGCCGGTGCGGGCGTTATTGCCCTGGCTGTTGGATTTGCCTTTCAGGACCTGACTGCTAATTTCATTTCGGGAACGATGATTGCCCTGGCCCGCCCTATTCAGGTGGGTGATACTGTCGAAACTAACGGCTATACAGGCAAGGTGCTCGACATTAAGCTGCGCTCTGTCGTTATGGATAACGGACAGGGGCAGACCGTTGAGATTCCGAGTAAAGATGTCTTTCAAAAACCGATTACCAACTTCTCCCGCATTGGTCAGCGACGTATTGAGCTAACTGCGGGCGTCTCCTACCTAGACGATTTAGCCAAAGCACAGCAGGTTGCCAAAGCGGCCGTTGCCCGTCTGCCCTTTGTTTTGCCAGGGCATTCAGTCGAATTACATTACCGCAATTTTGCCGATGCAAACGTGCAATTTGTCCTGTACTTCTGGATAAATCCCGTTACGACAAACTGGCAGGCAGCCCTGAGCGAAGCCATAATGGCTGTAAAACGAACTTTTGATGAACACCAGATTCTTATTGTTTTTGCGGGTCAAACGTTTGATCTGAAGCAGAAGTTGATGAATAATCAAACTGAAGGTGCTTAGGTCGGAACACGGGTTAATGGAAGCATCAATGGTAAAAAAAATAACCTGTCTGCCATGACTTCTATAGATCATGACAGACAGGTTATTTTTTGTCAGGCGATACAGAAACCTCAGTGTACCTTATATAACTTCGCTCCGAACAGGAAAATAACCGCGTAGCAGATAATGGGCAGGTAATACGCATTGGCTACATCTTTCTCGGCGGCCATTCCCATCAAAAATGGAAAAATAGCGCCACCAACTACGCCCATTGAAATAAACGAGGACGCTTGCTGCGTATGCGATCCCAGATTTTTCAGACCCAAACTGAAAATGGTCGGGAACATAATACTGAAAAAGAAATTCAGCATCAGCAACGCGATGAAGGAAGGCCACCCGAAACTTTGCGTGATAATGAGACACATAACAATGTTACAAGCGGCAAAAATAGCCAGCAACGAATGGGGGGTAACAACACGCATCAGGAACGTTCCGACAAAGCGGCCGGCTAGCATGAGTCCCATAAACAGCACCATATAATTGCCCGCCGTGGCATCGGAAAAGCCCATTTTTTCGTGACCGTAATTAATAAAAAATGCCCAGGTTCCTCCCTGCGCGGCCACATTGAAAAACTGGGCCATAACTGCCCACACAAAGTGTTTATGCTGAAAGAGGGTTTTTCCCGGTTCTACGTCAACATTCGCTGCGTCAGGATTGGCCACTACGGCATGTGGGTCCGTTAAAGCAGGTACTTTTACGAATGAAAAAAGTATGGCAATCGTCGTAATGACACTGCCGATGGCAATGTATAATGTCTTAACGGACGTCAGATCTGTACTTCCCACGGTATTATTCCGTAACAGAAAATAAGAGCCGATAGCCGGTCCGATGATGGCCCCTAATGCATTGAATGCCTGCGCAAAGTTGATGCGTTGATCGCTGGTGCGTTGATCGCCAAGGGAGGCAACAAATGGGTGAGCAACCGTTTCGAGGGTTGAAATACCGCAGCCTAATATGAAAAGGGCAATGCCGAAATAAGTAAATGAAGCCGCAGCAGCTGCTGGAACAAACAGAAACGAGCCAATAGCAAACAGCGAGAGCCCCAACAAAACGCCATTTTTATACCCAAACCGCTTCATAAACAATCCGGCGGGGATACCCATGACAAAATAGGCACCAAAAATAGCAAACTGAACAAAGGCAGATTGCGTCTTGGTGAGACTCAAAACGTGTTGAAAATGCTTGTTTAACACATCGCCCATAGTAATGGCGATACCCCAAAACATGAAAAGAGATGTGACAAAGACGAGGGTAATCAGGTATTTATTTTCGGTAAACGAGGCTGGCGTCGATTTCTCAGCTACGGGTGTTGCCTGCATGATTGAGTTGCGTTTATGCTGTTTAGGTATTCG
>JANXVQ010000848.1 GCA_025351545.1 Spirosoma sp. | reverse complement strand
TTTGAGAGATAGAAAAGGCGATATTGTGGCCCATTGGTAGTCGGTCAGTTCCATAAACTGTTTGGTCATCATCTTGTCGTTTGGCGACCACAAAGGTGACACGACTACCAGTCTTTTTCAATTCCCCAACACGTTCTAAAGGCCAGTAAGACCTGGTAACCACTTAGATCAGGCATATGCTGGTCTAAAATGACCAAATTGGGCTTGCTTTCCATCAATACAAGGTGCTCCAGAAACTGCCTGCCATCGGCAAATACCTGCAAGGAATACCAGGGTATATACTTATCAAAAACTGTCGAGGCCAAGAGCCGAAAATCGACGTTATCATCCACTAAACAAACAATTGGCGGTGGCATAGCAATCAGATCATTTCTGATAAAGCTATACATCCTCATTTTGTTTGATGAACGTGTGTTCCAACTATGAGTCAACAAGAAGAACGTGCCAAAATGAAAGTGCGTCATCAACAGGAGAAAGCTTTGTTGGAGCAAGCGTTTGAAATACCCGTATAGCCCCGTTTTGCCGTGCAGACCAAAGAAAGGGGTTGATTACTCACGCCCGTAGTTTCGCCCTCCCCCTTAGAGGTTGTCTAAAGTTTCACGAAAATTGAGAGTTGGTCAGGTAGTTTTGAGGTGCGAACTCTTAAACTACTCTGATGATCTATTCGACCAATCTGACCAACTCTCAATGGCAAGCTATCAAAGATTTGTTACCCACTAAAATCTGGCAACGCAAACGCAAGCATTCCATCCGCTCTATTATCAATGCCATTCTCTATCTAATCAAAGGCGGTATTTCCTGGCGAATGATGCCTAATGACCTCCCCGACTGGCGGCTGGTTTATTATTACTTTTGCCGGTGGTCCAAGCAGGGACTGGTTCAGCAAATCCATGACAAACTCGTCACTAAAGTACGTCTTCAAGCCGGTCGGGAGCCATCGCCTAGCCTAGGACTTATTGATAGTCACGGGGCCGCCCGCGCGGTCGATTAAAACTATGTCTGTGACCACACTAAAAGGCTATGATGGCAACAAAAAACTCACTGGACGTAAACGCTTCATCATCGTAGATGTACTGGGTTTGGTGCTGGCCCTACGGTTAACATCAGCCAACGTGGGTGAGCGAGCCGGTGCTCTATTGCTCTTCACGACGCTGGGCCAACGCTTCACTCGGTTGAAGACAATTCTGGCCGACCAAGGCTTCGATGGCGCCAGCTTTCTAGCCTCCGTTAAAGCAACTTATCAACTGACGGTGGATGTGGTATGTGGCGTGTTGGGTGGAAAAGGCTTCCAGGTGGTGCCCAAACGATGGATTGTCGAGCGGACATTTGGGTGGTGGGCCTTTCATCGTCGACTAGCCAAAGATTACGAAGTCAAAGAGTCTCATGCTGAGGCCGTTATCTATTGGACAATGATTCGACTGATGTCCAGAAAAATCCGTGAAACACAATCCTAAACAACCTCTAAAACGTATCGTGAGGCAATTATAAAGAGCCTTATTTGAAATTGCTACATCGACAGTTTCGTATATATTTATCTAACCACATCAAATATACATATATTTGCAAATTAGTTACTACACAAAGTCGACATTAAACTAATCAGATAGACCCATTTTTTTTCAGACCGTACACTAACTCCTATTTGGCAATAAAGCTATGCAAGAAGAAGTAACAAAACACACAAAAAAAATTTTCAGCACAATGCAAAACTCTGAACACAGTTTTGGTGAAAAAATAATAGAAATTTCTGTCGAAATTTTTATTATCGTTTTTGCCGTCTCACTTTCTATATGGCTACACGGCTGGAGTGAACATAGACATCAACAACAAGAGGTAACTGAATTTTTGACCGACCTAAAAGACGACTTGAAGAAGGATATGAAAAATATGGAAAAAGGAAAAGGTGAATTTGTCTCAACTGCAAAGCAATATACCTGGTTAGAAAATTTATCAAAAAAGCAAATTGACAGTACTGCTACTGCAAAAGAAAACATAGGTATGAGCTTTAATTTTACAACACGAAAAACAAGTAGCGGGAACTACGAGGGCTTTAAATCAAGCGGAAAAATAGGGTTCGTTGAAAACAAAAAGCTAAAGAAATTAATTCTTGAATATTATCAGGAAACTATGCCGGGGCTAGAAGAGAGTGAAAAATATTATAATTCACACATGAGTAAAATGGTGGAGTTAGCCATTCATAACCGAGATAAAGACAAAATGTTTCTAGACCCTGTTGTTAAGAGATTATTTAACATTGCCATTCAATCAGCAAACGGCAACATAACCACGTATGACTCAGCTATCAAACAAGTGAAAGAAATAATTGGTGAAATTGACAAGAAAGTAAAAGAATGAAACAGAGGGTAACTGTTTTTTGCTCAAATAGTAGGTTTTTTATCAGACAATCGTTGTAACCCGTGCCAAGCCTCAAGTTGAGGCCCCACCTTCTATTACATGACTGGCTCCTCTTTTTCGTCGAAGAACAAATAATTCAATAAGTCGCAGTAGGGTTTAATGATGCGACTGCCGCGCACAATTTCATCGGCGAAGTTGGCTTTAAGAACCTCTTTATCCGTGTAACGGTGCATGAAAAACAACTCCTTATGGCGTAGTAATTCTATTTCAGGATGATCGGCGGGGTAGCCTTTGGGAGTTGTTTTCATTACTTCACCCGCTGCCTCCGGGAAATAGGCCTTGAATTCATCCGCTTCGATGATGTTTTTCAACTCTTCGACATTGTAGTCTACTTCCTGCCGGAATTTGGCAAGGTTAGCGGGTGTCGGCTGCCACATCCCCGCGCCTAAAAACGATTGATTGCCGGGCTGAATATGCACGTAATAGTCAATCCGGCCTGAATGTCGACCGCCGGGACCGATGGCAAATGCCAGATTGGATTTGTAAGGCGCTTTGTCTTTTGAAAAGCGAATGTCGCGATTGATTCGAAATATGCAGTCTTTTACAGCCGTGTTAGCCAGTGGCTCGAAGGGACTTAACCCAGCCAATACCCGCTCGATTACGCTACACAGTTCAGCTTTGGCAGCATCATACCGAGGTCGATTCGCATGAAACCATTCACGATTATTATTTTGGATAAGTTCGCGCATGAACGCCAACGTTGGGGCCGTAAAGACCGCTTTTGAGGCAAGTTTTGTTGTCATAACTAATCAAAGATAAGCAATCAAGGCCTACGTTGATTAGTTGATAGGTCAGTTTATCCCGAAAAGTTGTCGTTTAAATTGCCGGGGACACATGTGCTCAACGGAGCGAAAAGCGCTGCTAAAATGCGTCAGGCTGTTGAAGCCCGATTCGTAGCAGGCATCCGTAATACTTTTGGTGGGATTGCTCAAAACTACTTTGGCAAGACGAATACGTTCGGTTAAGATAAACTGCACAGGCGAAACGCCCAGTTCACTTTTAAAGAGTCGAAAAAAGTGTGATTTCGACAGGCAAGCCTTATCACAAAGTTCCTCAACGGATAGCCCGCGTGTCAGATTTTCGCGGATATACGCCACGACGTACGCCAACCGATTCGTGTTAACATGCTGGCTCGTTTGGTGCAAAAGCCCATTCCTTACTTGCGTTTGCGAAAGCCGAACAATCAATTCACGAAGTGTATTTTTAATAAAAAACGACTTAAACGGGTTGTTTTCCCGGAATAGCCGAATGAGTTTATCGGTCAGCGAGCTGATTTCCGGGTCATTTTGCAACAAGTAATTCTCGGTATCCAACTGCCATTCATCCACGGTTTCTACACGGGGGACCTGCTCATTGAGCTCAGCAATTGTTTCGCGAATAAACTCATCCGATATAGTTAGGGCAAGGCAGCGAGTCGGGTCGTTGTTGGAAGCATCGGGAAAGTCAATCTGCATCAACCGATCTGAGGGCAGTAACAAGGATTCCCCCGGCTGATAATTAAACGGCTCCATTTCCCGAAGATGCATCACTTTCCGGCCGCTCAACATACTCGTCATAACGGGCGCATTGAACCGCAATTGAATTAGATTGGCTTGCTGAAACGTCTCATATAGATGCAATTCAGCTTCATCATGGCTGAGTGTCAGTTTATTCTCCACCAGTGTATCCAGGCGCCCCCCCCATGCACTAACCGCTTCATTGGCAACCACTTTCCCTATTTTTTTCATACGACCAGAGGATGGGAGTATTTCGCAAGTATTTGAGAGGATAACGAAATAATACTTGGACAATTTCATCAAAATTTGTGAAGAAGTTAATTAAATCACATAAAATCTTTTTCACACATGCAAACCGCAGAAGCAACGAGCAAGATTGCGCCACGGCCAATGTTTAAAACCCAGTATGAAAATTACATTGGCGGAAAATGGGTGCCACCTGTCGGGGGTGAATATTTCGATAACGAATCGCCGGTAGATGGCAGTTTGATTGCCAAAATGCCCCGCTCGAAAGCGGCCGATGTCGATCTGGCCGTTGCCGCAGCCCAAAAAGCGTTTCTGACCTGGGGAAAAACATCGGCTACGGAACGCAGCAAAGTGCTGCTTCAGATTGCCGATGTCATTGAACAGAATCTGGAGTTTCTTGCCCGTGTCGAAACAGTCGAGAATGGTAAAGCGCTGCGCGAAACAATGGCCGCCGATCTGCCACTCGTCGTTGATCACTTTCGCTATTTTGCGGGTGTAATTCGTGCCGAAGAAGGGTCAGCTAC
>JANXVQ010000774.1 GCA_025351545.1 Spirosoma sp. | reverse complement strand
ATCTCCCCCAATAAATAGTCCATCCGGTTGGTATTTCTCCGAAAATACGTTCTACTCCCGTAAGATCAGTCGGCATAAAATTCTCTGACAACGTTTCGCAATCCTGGCAGACTCTTCCTTTGGTGTTTTAGAGTAAAATGTAACTGGGTAAGCCCACAGTTGACTAGCCCGGCAGTCACCTGATCCGGATGTGCAGATAACCTCTTTACAGATGCACCAAAACAAATTTTGATTAGCGTTTCTCCATTCTTTAATTCAATTTTTCAAAAAAATAATTAAAAAAAGACTAAGTGTTTTTAATGTTGCTATCCGTCTCTATCTTAGAAAAGGCACTGGTAGTATTCATAATACCAATCAATGCAGCAAGAAGTAGGCTACGAGAATGTACAGCGATGAACGACCAGCTTCATTTACCAATAGAAATGGCACAAATCCTACAATTAACACAACACAAAGAGATAGGTCAATTACCTTTTGGGGAAATAGGAGAAACGGGCGAAAATCAGTCAGGAAGGCTTGGCAGAGATACCGAGTTGTTTCTGCGTAAGACTTTTGAGCAGGATGTTGATGCTGCAATTAGCCTCTTGTTTCGCCAATATTATTCGCTGTTGTGTAGCCATGCTGTTCGTTATGTTTCGTCGAAAGCTATTGCCGAAGATATTGTGTCCGACATATTTTATGAGTTTCAGGTCGATCAGCGGTATCGAACGATAACGTCTTCGTATAAAGCCTATTTATTTACGATGGTTCGCAATCGGGCATTCGACCATGTTCGGGCAGAAATGCGACATACAACATCACTCGATAATGCAGAACTGATTCCGGCCCATATTACCCAAAGCCCCGACTCGATTACTCAATATGAAGAGTTATATCATGATGTAGAAAACGCAATAAATGCTATGCCCTTGAAACGTCGGCAAATCTATGTTATGCACCGTTTTGATGGCAAGAAATATCAGGAAATCGCCGATGAGCTAAACCTTTCACTGCGCACTATTGAAGCTCATGTCTATCAGGCTATGCGCCAGATCAGAAATATTTTAAAGGACAAATGGCTGCCAATTCTTTGCGTTTTAGGGCAGTTTTGGGTCTGAATTTATTTCTTTTGGGCATTGACTACGTGTTTTTTGTCTCGAAGTCGTCATGATGCTACTAATGATCTACACATGAAAAATCAGGTTTCAAAAGAATCACTTCTCAACTACTTCGCGGGACGGGCCACTGCTTTACAAAAACAGGCAATTGACGAGTGGGCTAAAGATGATACGAGCAAAGAACTATTTTTTGAGTACCTGGCTATCTGGGAAAGCCAGAATCCACAATTTATAGCTGATGCCAACGAGGCCCTGAAACGGCATCAACAACGCTTACTTACCGTAACCGTTCCGTCGCCGGCAGCTACATTGGGTGAACCAGTAACGCATTGGTCCACTTCTGGCCGGTTTCGCTGGACGATGGCGGCTTCGGTAGGAATTTTACTTTTACTCGGTGGCGTTTTCTTCAAAGATTATGTGCTTTTCACTACATACAGCACTGCTTTTGGCGAAACCCGCACTGTTAATCTTACCGATGGGAGCCGGGTTACCCTGAATGCTAACTCGTTGTTACGAGTACCGAGGTTTGGATTCGGTAAAGAAACCCGCGAAGTCGTTTTATTGGGAGAAGCTGATTTCTCAATAATGCACATGGCTGATAATCAACATTTTGTTGTTCAGACCGATAAAAACTTTGAGGTGGTTGTGTTAGGCACTGAGTTTCTGGTAAATACCCGCGAGAAAGGAACAAAAGTTGTTTTGAATAAAGGCAAAGTGCGGCTCCTGTATCAGGAAGGAAAGACCAGAAAACAATTAATAATGAAGCCTGGTAATCTGGTCACGTTTGATCAGAATGGGCGTGTTAGTTTAAAGCAAACGTCTAATCCGCAGGTCTTTATGTCGTGGAAAGAACATCGGTTTGTGTTTGAAGAAACAACCCTGGCGGAAATCAGTGTTCTGTTTGCTGAAAATTATGGGATCGATTTTCAGATACCCGATAAGGCCATGACTCGATGGACAATTTCAGGCGCTTTTACAGCATATAGTGCCGAGGAGCTTATGGAAACATTGGCCAGCGCATCCAATCTGATTTATCGGAAGCAGGGAAATACCATTGTTATAACCCAAGAGCATTAACTAAATAAACTCTACCTTAATATGAAAAAATTAATACGCCTGCTGCTCCTTCTGGGGGTGGTTCTGGGAGGAGTACGCCCTGGATTTTCACAAACGCTGGCCAGGGCTCAACCGATTCAGCAGAAAGAAATCGTTACAAAAGCTTCGCCAAAGAAGCTGAAAGACGTACTGAAAAAACTACAGGACCATTATGCTATCGACATTTTATTCTTCGACCGTAACGTAGATGGTCTGATGGTGGCTGGTGATGCCGTGAATTTTAATAGCACGATAGAAGCAAACCTTACAGCCATTTTAAAGCCGCTGGGGCTACGCTATAAGAAAGTGAAAAATGGTGGTTATGTCGTTACGGCCAAAGAATCAGCCGGAAAGTCAGACGTCAATAATAGCCGGTTACCAGACATAGCCCCCGTAACGACCGACAAAACAGAAAATGAGATTGATGCCCGTCAGTCATTACTGACTCTCCCCAACGAATTGCCCATCGAAAAAGAGAAAGCGGCTGATATTACTGTTCAGGGAACCGTGACGGACGATAAGGGAGAAACTTTGCCGGGTGTGAGCATCGTATTGAAAGGTGCTCAAAAAGGAGCCAGTACCGATGCCGATGGACATTATAAAATAGATGTTCCCAATGCCTCATCTACGCTGGTATTTAGTTTTGTGGGCTACATGCCTCAGGAAGCGAACGTTGGCAATCGTACTACGCTGGATATTGTTATGAAGACTGATAACAAGACCCTGGATGAGATCGTCGTGATTGGGTATGGCTCGATAGAAAAGAAAGATCTGACCGGTTCAATTGCCTCTGTTAATAGTAAAACCATTCAGGAATTGGCTGTTCCTCGAGTCGATCAGGCACTTATGGGAAAAATAGCGGGTGTGCAGGTTAAACCCGTTTCGGGCGAACCCGGTGCCGCACCCCAAATCAGAATAAGGGGTATCGGCAGTATTTCGGCAGGTGGCGGGCCATTATATGTTGTCGATGGATTTCCTATTTCCAGCATACAAACCTTAAACCCCAACGATGTTGAAACCATCGACGTATTGAAAGATGCCTCTGCCACAGCTATTTACGGTTCCCGTGGCTCAAATGGAGTTGTCATTATTAATACCAAACGGGGAAAGTCGGGTAAGGCTGTAATTAATTTCAACTATCAACTTGGTTTCCAGAGAATAGCAAAACGACCTGTTTATCAAGCAGGTATGGAAGAAGCACAACACTATCTGGATGGCGTACGAAACCGGAATCTTGATGAAGGAAATGATGTATCCGGATTGCCAACTGCCTGGAAATCGCCCGTTCCGCAGACAATTGTCGATGTGCTATCGGGAAAAATAACCACCAATGAAGACCCACTGGATGCCATATTGCGTACAGCAGCCCAGCATCAGTATCAGTTAAGTGCAACGGGTGGTAGCGAAAACATACGGTATGCATTGAGTGGCGAGTTTCTCAATCAGGATGGTATCATTCTCAACAGCAATTTCAAACGGTATTCATTCCGGGCTAATATCGACGCCAAACTGACGCCGAAACTCTCGTTAAAAGTGAACTTTAACCCAACATACACCGATAAAACAAATGTTGGTGGAGCCGGTGCCGAAGACTTAACAACATACAGCGATAACACTAATAACCCTTTATACAACGCCATTGTAATTCCAACCTACCAGTCTTTACTTAACTCCGATGGAAGCTATTATCCATTTGGAAACGGACTGGATGCCGTAGTGACGAGCAAAAATCCGCTTGCCCTGGCCAATGAAGTAAAAGGAAAACAGAAAGGGTTTGGTTTTTTGGGGAATACCTTTCTCGAATATGCCATCCTGAATAATTTGAAGGTAAATGTCATGTTGGGCATAAACCTGATGAACATAAAAGGCAGCTACTTTAAACCCCAATTGCCTGCTTTTTTAAATGAGTTAGCCTCGGGTACCGATAACGCATCCATGCGGTTAAACTGGATTACGGAAACTACCGTGAATTATACGAAAAATGTTGGCAAGCATAACTTTGCTGGCCTTGTAGGGTACACAACCCAACGCGAAACGTTTGAATCCAATACGTTAACCAGTAATAGATACCCAAATAACCTGGTTCCGACCTTAAGTGCGGTAAGTGGTCTTTTAACGGGTGGATCGTCTAACATAGCCGAATGGTCCTTGGTCTCTTACTTAAGTCGTATCAACTACAACTACAACAGTAAGTACTATGCAACGGCATCTGTCCGTACCGATGGTTCATCTCGATTCGGGTCGGAAAATAAATATGGTTTATTCCCTTCTTTAGCCTTGGCATGGCGCGTTTCGGATGAAAATTTCATGAAAGATTTTCGCTTTCTGAACGAGCTAAAAGTGAGAGCCAGTTATGGTAAAACGGGCAATAATAATATTGGTAACTATGATCAGTTAGCCACTATTAATTATGAAAAATATGTGTTGGGCAACAGCGGCATTGGCGGATATTCTGCAGGAAGGCTGGGCAACTCGGCATTAACCTGGGAAACGCAACAGCAAGTTAACGCGGGTATCGACGTAAGTTTTTTGAACAATAGAATTGCGGTGACAATAGATCACTTCCGTTCCAAAAATACCGATTTGCTGTTAAATGTAAATGTGCCGGATATTACGGGATTTAATACGGCGTTGAAAAATATTGGCGAAGTCAAAAATAACGGGTGGGAATTTGCCGTAAACACCGTCAATATCGAAGGTAAATTCCGGTGGCAGACCAGCCTTAATTTCTCAACGTACAAGAACCAGGTTACTAAGTTAGGCCCCTCCGGTGATCCTATTATTTCTGGCGGGAATATCACCATGATAGGCCAACCCGTTGGCATGTTTTATGGCTGGTTAACGAACGGTATATTCATGACGAAAGCCGACTTGGACAAGGGTCCGCTTTGGAATCCCGGCGGACGTGATGCGTCGCGGGTGGGCGACGTTCGATTTGTGGATGTTAGCGGTCCGAACGGCACACCTGATGGTATCATCAATAGCTTTGACAGGACGGTTATGGGTTCACCTTACCCGAAGTTCTTTTATGGCATGACCAACAATTTCTCGTATAAAAATTTTACGCTGAGTGTCAGCCTGCAGGGCGTTCAGGGGAATGATGTTCTCGCCTTATCCAGAGAGCAATCGGCCAATGACAGAGCCCGGTTCCGGCAATATGCTTTTATGAATAATTACTGGAAATCGGAAGCCGATCCAGGGAACGGATACTCGGTAAGACCCAATGATGTGCCGACCGGTAATTTCAGAGGCACGTATAGTCAACGTTGGTTAGATGACGGTTCTTACCTTCGAATCAATAACATCGCATTTGGTTATTCCTTACCCGAAACTATTGCTAAAAAGCTAACATTCAGTGCTATTAGATTGAGTTTCACGGCTAATAATCCATTTCTATTTACGAAATACATTGGTTTCAATCCAGATGTCAGCCGTACTGATAGTCCGCTTACTCCAGGAAATGAGCGGTATGACTATCCTACGGCGAAGAGTATAATTTTTGGAATAAATCTGGGCTTTTAATCAGTTAAAAATTACACCAAATGAAAAAGATTCTAGCCTTGGTAGCTTTATTCTCGCTACTAATAACATCCTGTACTAAGGAGTTTATCGAAATACCTCCCGTCGATACGGTAACGGTTGACGTTCTGTATAAAACAGACAAAGATTACCAGGATGCTGTCATCGGTATCTACAGTATTTACCAGGATCAGTATCAGAACATGTACTATTTTGGCGATATCCGCGGAGATGATGCGTGGGACGAACTGGTAAAAGGCACAGCTGGTGCAGTTGATAATTTTACACTTTCTAATGACGATGCATTACTGATTACTACCTGGCGGAACTATTACAAAGCGATCACCCGGGCCAATACGCTGCTGGAAAAAATCAGCACGGCCGATGCTGCCGTCATTAAAACGAAAGACCGGCACATTGGAGAAGCTAAATTTCTTCGGGCACTGGCCTATTTTGACTTGGTCAGAATATTTGGCGATTTGCCGATGGTTACCAAAACATTAAGCATCGAAGAATCCTATATAACCCCCCGCGAAAAAGCAGATAAAATTTATGACGAGATTATCATAAAAGATTTGCTGGATGCGGAAGCCAAACTGCCAGCCAGCTATAGCGGTCTGGATGTGGGTCGGGCCACAAAAGGAGCTGCCAGAGCTTTATTGGGGAAAGTTTACCTGACCCGAAAAGATTTTGTGAAGGCTGAAACTAAGTTGCAGGAAGTAACCACAATGGGATATGCCTTGCTACCCAATTGGGCCGATTTGTGGGATTATTCCAAAAATGAACACCATAGCGAATACATATACGATATTGAATATGAGCAGGGATTAGGTACTGAAGGCAGCGTGTTCACAAACCGCTTTACGCCGAAGGTCACATCGTTGATTGCTTTTTACGGCATTACCGGTTCTGCCGATGATCAGAATACGCCCCACCAGATTCTGTTCGATTTGTTTGAGGCTAAGGATAAACGAAAAGATATTACAGCGGCCAAAGGTTATACCGACGCTACGGGTAAGTACATCCCGATCCTGATTTCCTCCAACAACATGTCGGCCTATACCCGAAAATACATCACCCGTCTAACGACAGCCAACGACAGCCCCGCCGACTGGAAAGTGATTCGCTATGCCGACGTACTATTAATGTATGCTGAAGCGCTCAATGAAAATGGGAAAACCGCCAGTGCTTTGCCTTACTTGAATCAAATACGTACCCGAGCCGGTATTGATTCGTATGCAACGCTGACGCAGGCAGAAATGCGCGATAAAATTGTGCTGGAACGTCGTAGGGAGCTGGCTTTTGAAGGGCATCGGTGGTTCGACCTGGCACGAACCGGACAGGCGTTTACGGTAATGCAGAAATATGGAATGAAAGCACACATGACTGTTTTTCCAATACCACTTGCCCAGATTCAATTAATAAATAACCGCGCAATATTTCCTCAAAATCAAGGGTATGATTGAGCCGTTTTGTACTTCACAATGTGCGTACTAGATCCATTTATAACCTTAAAAAACAACTACCATGAAGTCGAAAAAAAATATATTTCTCTTACTGATATGTGGCTTGTTCCTCATATCAGCATCTGCCTGGGTATCATCAAAAAATTCGATTGCTTCTAACTTTAGTAAGCCTGCTCCCAAAGTTCAACGCTATTTGTATGTAGTGACACCGGGAATCCGTAATTACCTGGGCTATGGTGGTCATGGCATACAGGTTTTCGATATGGATAACAACCATAAGTTTGTGAAATTCATAAAAACGGGCGGCATGAATAAAAAAGGGCTACCGTCCAATGTAAAAGGTGTTGATGTGAGTCTGTCTACAAACTGTATTTACA
>JANXVQ010000749.1 GCA_025351545.1 Spirosoma sp. | reverse complement strand
GGGTTTTGCTTCATGCGACAGCTCTTCGGCTTGCTGAACTGCCTCGTGGCCGGCCTGTTCATTAGCCTGACCGTGAGGTTGTTGACCATTACCGCTGGCGGCCTGTTGCAAGCCTTCCTTTAAGCGCCGACCGTAATCTTCATCGCACTGGCCGAATAACTCAATCATCTTGTTCTGAACATCTTTTTGAGCACCCGAAAGTGCATCTACCAAGTTGTTGATCAGGTCGTTGCGTTTCCGGTCGAAATGACTAATTTTTTCCAGGAACGGATAGTTCTCCAGTGTGGTTGGCCCTCGGCTACCCACCGTACGAACATTCTGGTTATTAGTCAGCGGGTGGCCCTGCCGGGTCGTTAAGGTCTGGTCTGTAGGCTGATCTTGTGGCTGTAGTCCGGTGGCACCGAATTCTGGTCCGGGCGTGTGCCCGTTTTGACCGTTGCCGTTTTGGTTCGTTTCCATAACAACGTTTGTAGATTAACTATGGAATTTAACGGGTAAACCGGCAAATGGTTTGGAAAATGAACGATTAATTTAGAGTAAAATGGCGTAAAATTATGGTTTGTTAACCAGACACCGTTTCTCCTTTCTCCTACCGTTTATGAAGTTACAATTCCTCTGTTTTTTGAGCCTTATTGGCGCTGGTTTCACTGTTCAAGCCCAAACCTGGCAACCTGTTACGACGCAAAATGCCTGTTCTCCACGCCATGAAAACGCGGCTACGCTCATCGGTGACAGTTTGTATGCGGTTGGTGGTCGTGGTATCAAACCCCTGGAAGCTCTGAATCTGAAAACGCTCGTTTGGCAGACGCTCCCCACACCACCCGTTGAAATGAATCATTTTCAGGCCATTACCTATCATGGAGAATTATATGTAGTGATGGCGTTTCAGGGAAAATACCCTCACGAAACGCCAATTCCAACCATTTACATCTATAGTCCCAAAAAGGGGCAATGGCGCACCGGACCCGAAATTCCAAAAGAGCGGCTTCGCGGATCGGCCGGGGTTGTGGTGTACAACGACAAAATTTATATAGCCTGCGGCATTACTGATGGTCATTATGATGGGCATGTCGCCTGGTTAGATGAGTATGACCCAAAAACAAATGCCTGGAAACGCTTGCCCGATGCGCCCCGTACCCGCGACCATATTACTGCCGCTGTTGTGGGCGACAAACTGTATTTGGCCGGTGGCCGTAATTCGACGGCTCGTATCAATAAAATGCTGGAAACGACTGTTGCAGAGGTAGATGTGTATGATTTTAAAACAGGTCGCTGGGCAACCTTGCCCGCTGCGGCCAACATACCAACGCAACGAGCTGGCGCTACGGCGGTAACACAAGGTGGGAAAGTATGGATTATCGGGGGTGAAACCGTACAACTAGCAGCGCATAACGAGGCCGAAGCACTTGACCCGAAAACCAGCCGCTGGACGTCCGGTCCGCGAATGCAGCAGGGTCGACATGGCACGCAAGCGGTTGTCCACGACGGAAAAATCTACATTGTTGCGGGTTCCGCCAATCATGGCGGAGGGCCAGAACTGAACACGGTTGAAGTCTTGAAATAGCCTGATTCGGGCCAGTAAAAATTACTTATATTTCACTATTCCTAACTACCCAATTCATGAAATCATGGCTCGCTGCACTCAGCAGTTTCGTTCTGTTATGTACGGTCCTCCCGATGGCGGCTGTTGCTCAAAAAGCAGCTAACCATCAGGATTGGATTCAACTTTTTAATGGAAAAGACCTCAAAAACTGGGATATTAAAATTGCCGGGCAACCGCTCAACGATAATTATAAAAACACCTTTCGTGTCGAGAAAGGAATCCTGCGTATTGCTTATGACCAATATAAAACGTTCGATGGCAAGTACGGCCATATGTATTACAATAAGCCTTTTTCGTACTACAAAGTGCGGTTTACTTATCGGTTTGTGGGCGAGCAAACGCCACAGGGAGACACCTGGAATGTCCGTAATAGTGGTGTGATGGTTCACTCACAATCGGCCAGGAGTGTGTCAATCGGCCAAACGTTTCCGGTATCGCTGGAAGTGCAGTTGCTGGGCGGTTTGGGTAAAGGACCTCGCCATACCGGAAACCTCTGCACGCCCGGTACACAGGTGTACATGCACGGTAAACTTGACCCCAATCACTGCATTGATTCCGATTCCAAAACATACGACGGCGACCAATGGGTAACGGCGGAGGCCATTGTGTTAGGCGATTCTATTGTGCATCAGATCGTTGAAGGCGACACTGTGCTAACCTACGAACGACCAGAAGTAGGTGGTGGGTTTGTGAGCGCCGGACACGACTGGAAAATCGCGCACATCGACAATGCCGACTACTGGACTAGCCGGGCCAATACGCCCCTTGGCGAAGGCTACATTGCCCTACAGGCCGAGAGCCATCCAATTGATTTTAAATTAGTTGAGGTACTTAATCTTAAAGGCTGTATGAATCCGAAAGCATTGAATTACAAATCTTATTACGTAAAGGCGGACAACACCCAGTGCCGATATAAGAAATAGATTGTCAAGTGATTAAAGCAAAAAAGGATTTTCTGTTTGCCTAATATGACCCCGAGGGGACGGT
>JANXVQ010000746.1 GCA_025351545.1 Spirosoma sp. | reverse complement strand
CTTATATAAATCGCCAGATAACTATTTGCGAAATGAACCGCAAAGATAGTAAATTTCTCAGTAGCAGAAAATACTTTTGCAAAATTACGTTACGGCTCCAACAACCAGACCCATGAAAATCCTGAACATCGATCAAATTCGTTCTCTCGACAAATCGACCATTGAACACGAACCTATTGCACCACTCAACTTGATGGAACGGGCGGCTCTTACCTTTGTCGATTGGTTTGTGGATCGTTTTACAAACAAAACTCTGACCAAAGTTTTCTGCGGATTAGGTAATAATGGGGGTGACGGACTGGCCATTGCCCGATTGCTTCTGGAGCGGGAATACCCGATTGAGGTGTATGTGGTGCGGTATGCACCCCGCGAGTCCGACGATTTTATTCACAATCACCGGCGCCTTAAACTCGTCATTGAAAATATTCATTACATTGAATTATCGACCGATATTCCAGCCATACGTCATAACGAAGTTATCATTGATGCCATCCTGGGATCGGGCCTGTCGCGCCCGGCCGAAGGCATTGTAAAAGACGCTATTGATGCTATAAATCGTGCACCAGCCACCATCGTATCGGTCGATATTGCCAGCGGCCTGTATGCCGATCAGCCCAATGCATCGAATGATGTCATTATCGAACCCGACTATACCATTACATTTCAGTTGCCTAAACTGGCCTTTGTACTCCCTAAGAACGGCCGTTACGTTGGCGATTGGCACATTGTCGATATCCGGTTACACAAGCGATACATCGACCTCGCGCCAACACCCTACTATTTTACCCAACCACGTGAAGCCCGGCTGTTGCTTCGCAAACGTGATCGATTCTCGAACAAAGGCTCGTTCGGCCATGCCTTGCTGCTGGCAGGTAGTTATGGCAAAATTGGTGCGGCTGTGCTAGCGGCCCGAGCCTGTTTGCGGTCGGGGGTGGGATTACTAACGGTTCAGGTGCCTCAATGTGGCTACACTATTCTTCAGACAGTTGTTCCTGAAGCAATGTGCCGCCCCGATAAAAACCAAAACGTACTAACGGAAGCCTTACCCTTACTGTTTGACGAAAGCACAGCCCCGGCCGATTATTCGGCGGTAGGCATCGGCCCCGGAATTGGACAAGCGCCCGAAACACTGGCTATGTTAAAAGGATTATTGCCAACACTAAAAAAACCCATTGTGGTGGATGCTGACGCCTTGAATTTACTTTCAGAAAATCGTGAATTGCTGAAACTGCTTCCTCCCAACAGTATTCTGACGCCCCACCCTAAAGAGTTTGAACGGCTGACGAAAAAATGGGCCAATGATTATCAAAAGTTAGACCTCCTGCGTGAATTTGCCAAAAAATATCGGGTGGTGGTGGTGTTGAAAGGGGCCTATTCTGCCGTTGCAACACCCGATGGCGACATCCATTTCAACTCGACGGGTAACCCTGGTTTAAGCACCGGCGGCACCGGCGATGTACTGACGGGCATTTTAACTTCCCTGCTTGCGCAAGGATATGACCCGGTTGAGGTGGCGGTGTTAGGTGTATTTGCCCACGGCCTGGCTGGCGATCAGGTAGCTAAACAGCGTGGCCCTATCGGTATGACGGCTTCAGATATAATTGATGCGTTGCGTTGGGAATAAATTGGGCAGAAAAATTGGATTGTATTCCATGCGAAATGCAGGCAACTACGACTCAAATTGGCTTGTAGTTACCTGCATTTCGCATAGAGAATAGACTACGTAAATAGTAGAATGGGTAGTTATACGTGTTCGAAAAATTCCGGGTTTTCCCCCTGTTTTAGCTCACAATAAGGCCCGAAATTTGTACCGGTATTTAGATAGTATATTACTGCACACCATGAAACACACAGCACACCGCGATAGTCGCACTTCGTCTAAGAATCGGGTTCTTTTCGATCAAACTACTGCCCTGGGCGGCCTTACACTAGCCTTGTTTGGCTATATTGTCTATTATTTCATCTATCCATTGATGAGCAAAGGGTTACTTTGGTAGCTAATCAATACTTGTCTCTATTTCATGAGTTGATACGTGGCAAAGGCCGCTACGTAAGCCAATACTGTCATATAAACGAGTTGTACGGCTGGCCACTTCCAGGTCTTCGTTTCGCGTTGGGTAGCGGCTAACGTACTCATACACATCATCGCAAATACGTAAAAAACCAGCAACGACCAGGCCAGAGCCGGGGTGTACATTGGCCCTCCCGTTTCAGGATTTCGTTCCTGCCGAAGTCGTTCACGTATCGTTACGCCCGCATCGTCGGCTCCACTCCCAATACTGTAAATCGTCGACATCGTGCCAACAAACACTTCGCGGGCGGCAAAGGAACTCAGCAACGCGATCCCAATTTTCCAGTCGTAGCCAAGGGGACGAATAACGGGCTCAATGAAGTGCCCAAAATTCCCGGCATACGACGCTTCGAGCCGTTCAGATGCAATGATATTTTGTAGTGCATCGGTAGAAAGTGTTGGATTTTGCTGCCGGGCACGACTTTCTGCCTGCTCCATCGAGTTACCGGGACCATAGCTGGCCAGCACCCATAAGATAATTGAAATGGCCAGAATAACCCGCCCTGCTTCCCACACAAATGACCGAACGCTCTCCCAGACCGTCAACCCAACATGGTTCCATCGGGGCAGTTTAAACGTGGGCAACTCCATAATAAAATAACCCCGCTCTTTAGTTTTAAGAAGGAGTTTCAGCACGTAGGCTGCCAGTAAGGCACTAATCAGGCCCAGCAGATACAAACTCATCAACGCCAGTCCCTGAAGATTGAAGACGCCTAACACATGCTGACTGGGTACGACCAGGGCAATTAGAATAGTATAGATTGGTAATCGGGCCGAACAGCTCATCAGAGGGGTCACCAGAATAGTGATGAGCCGGTCGCGACGGGTGCCGATGCTGCGCGTCGCCATTATGGCCGGTACGGCACAGGCTACACCCGAAATGAGCGGCACAACACTCCGGCCGTTCAACCCAAATTTGCGCATGATACGGTCCATAATGACCATCACCCTCGACATATAGCCCGATTCTTCGAGCAAGGCAATCAGCAAAAACAGGAAAGCAATTTGTGGGATAAAGACAAGGACTCCACCAATACCGGCCAGTATACCATCGGTGAGCAAATCGGTAAGTGGACCAACCGGTAAGCTTTCTTTAAGTTGTCCGTTGAGCCAGGCTACACCCGTGTCGATGGCGTCCATGAACGGTTGTGCCCAGGCAAAAATAGCCTGAAAAATCAACAGCAGGACAAACCCGAAAATGGCATAGCCCCAGACAGGATGCAGCAGTATTCGATCGAGTTTCTGGCTCCAGGTGGGCTGATTAGCCGGACGCTGATCGGTGACGACCTCAGCCACAACTTTCGCAATCCGTTTGTAGCGTGTAATGGTTTCACCCGCCTGAAACGTCAGCTCACTAAATTGATACTTATTAATGATAGCGTCTAACCCAATTCGCTGTGGTTGATTCAGAAATGAGAACCCATCATGCTGAATAATGTATTGCAGAGCGAGATAATTATTATCGAGTTGATACTGGGTTTTGGTGTCGGCAATTAGATTGGCCGCTTCATCTACCGGGTCAAAAAAAAGTTTGCCGGGTAAAGTGGGAGTTTGAATTTGCCCCAGAACGGCCTTTTTCAATTGATCAATTCCTTCGCCGGTACGGGCGTTAATACGTACGACGGGCACACCTAACTGCATTGACAATCGAACGGCATTGACTGCTTTTGTTTGCTGGTGGGCAACATCGAGCATGTTCAGGGCTAACACCGTTGGAACACCCAGATCAGCTACTTGCGTAAATAGCAATAGGTTACGATGCAGATTAGATGAATCCACCACAACCACAGCCACATCAGGATAATCTGGATGGTTGGGATTAGCCAGAATATCAGTAACAATCTGTTCGTCTAAAGACTTGGGATAAATTGAATAAACACCAGGGAGGTCAATAACGGTGACTATATTCTGTGTGTCAATGGGCCACGTTCCGGATTTCTTATCCATCGTGACACCGGGAAAGTTACCCGTTTTCTGACGCAGGCCGGTCAGTTGATTGAATAAAGACGATTTACCGGCATTGGGGTTGCCAACGAGGGCAAGTATAGGAGACGATTTCAAGACAAAAGATAAGACGAGGCTGCCCGCATACGGTTAGAATAAAACGAGGCACCCGCACAGTTAGGAACAGTTACTCTTACTTCTCAATCAGGATAGTTGCCGCTTCGGACTTACGCATCGCCAGGCAATAGCCTGCCACGTTCAGACAAATTGGATCCCCAAGTGGCGCCTTGCTGTGCAAACAGATTTCAGCACCGGGTAAGCAACCAATTTCGAGCAACTTAAGTGACATCAACTGATTATTAAACGACTCAATAATGGCCCGTTCTCCAAT